>JAQVRW010000031.1 GCA_028700875.1 Candidatus Zixiibacteriota bacterium
GGCTACTGCTTCTTCGCAGGCGGTGCGGCCGCAGCCTTCTTGTATTCGATCTTCAACGCCGGGACGATGGTCTTGGCGTTCACATCGACCAGCATCAGGCTGCTGTTGGGCGGGTAAGCCGTGGTATCGATGGCGAACGCCCCCGGTTTCTTTTCTCCCTTAGCCGAAAGGAAAATCCGCGCCACTTCGCCTTTGCCCACCGGCAGCGGCGGTTTGACGGGATCCATGAAGGCGATGCCGCCGACGTCCATGATCTGCTTGACGGTATCGACCTGCGAGGACTTCAGCGCGAACCCTTCTATACGGGTGCCCTTGAAGACAACCGAGTCGACGAATATCTTGGCGATGCCGGCCGTGTACTTCAGGGGGATATCGATAGCCGCGAGTTCTTCATCGTTCCAGACATGGGCCGAAACCATCCACTTGCCATCGGCAATGGTTTCCACATATAACGACACGGTATCGACCTTGCCGATCGGATCATCCTGGGCAAAAGCGACACCGGCGGTCAGACACAAACCCATGGCAATACAGGCAACTACAAGTTTGAATGACATGTAATCCTCCAATTACTCTATTGATTCAAGATTGAACTTAGGTTTTTCATCCTGAGGTATCTTGGTGCTGTCGGTGGTTCCGAACGCGGCCTGGAGCCGGTCGAGATAATTCTTGGCCAGGACGGAATCCTTCATCTCCAGGTAAGCCACGCGGGCGGCGTTGTACAACGCGCGCGCCGCCAACGGCGATTGGGGAGCGATGGTGTATATTTTGTCCAATGTTTCCAGGGCTTCACGCCAGCGGTCGGTGCGGCGGTACGTATCGGCCAGGAAGGTATAGGCGGCGATGGCCATCGGTTGACCCTGGCGGTTTCGGGCGGCGTTCTGGTAGAACTCGATCGCCCGATTGAACCAGACATCGGCCATCTTCTGATCCTTGATGGCGGCGAAATGCTCGGGGATGTAAAGAGCCACCCGAAACGCCTCTTCGGAATAGGGGTAGTTCTCCATCAACCATTGGTATTCCGATAAGGCGCGATCCCATCGTCCCTGTTGTTCGAAAGCCTGGGCATATTGCAATTGAGCCGGCGCCACCAACTGGGGAAACCGTTCGAATTTCTTCTTGGCATCGGCCAATATCTGGCGTCCCTCTTCATACTCTTTCACCTGACACAGCGCGCCGCCCAGTCGAAGCATGGTCCGGCCCACGGTGGTGCTGTCGGGTTTTCGATCGAGTATTTGACGGTACAACGCGATGGCCCGCCGGGGATCGTTTTTCGGACCTTCATAGATGCCCGCGATCAAAGCCTCCGCCTGAACCGCGATCTGATCGGTCGAATCCTTGACCCGCTGTAATTCGGCAATCGCCTCGTCCCACTTTTCCACCATGGCGTATGTCCGGCCGGCATAAATGGAGGCGCTTCGGGCGGTCGGGGTTCCCGGATAGGATGATTTGAGACGGCCGTAATAATCCAAAGCCTCTTGAACGAATCGGGATATCTTGCCGGAATCCTTTTTCGCCTGGGCGATTTTTATCTTGTCCACCGGAATGGCGATGACATCGGCATTGACCCGTTGCAGCGAGTCCCAGGGAGGGTAGTATTCCGCCAGGAGACGGTCATAGATGGCCAGTGTCGAGTCCAGCATGTTCAACGAGCGGTAGGTCAAGGCCAAAGCGAGGGTCGCCCCGCCCAAATCCGCACGGTCGGCAGGAATCTCGCGCCCGATGCTCCGATAAGCGGCAATGACCGAATCGGGTTGCTTTTGAGAAGTATAAAAACGGGCCAGTTGAGCCTGGGCCGAAACTGCCATTCGCTCCATCGCGATCCGGACGGAATCATCACCCGAAACCCGATCTTCGCCGCGATGATCGAAATAGTACTTCAAGATTTGTTGATACGCGGACTTGAGAGCAGTGCTGTCTGCGGTGGTGGCTAGTTCAGGCTGAATGTTGATTTTTTCAGCGGCCTTCCCGGCGGAATAAAAGAGCTTTTCCATGTCATAGCGGATCTTCTGGCCAGAATCCCGGCTACATCCGCCGGCGACGAGGGCGAGAATCACGATGGCTATCGGAATGACCGCTTGTTTCATACTTGATATTATCTTATAACCCGGCATTGGCATCGACCCTTATACTACTAATCGCCACTAAGATCTAAAATCTCAAGGGGTTTGGGGAATTCTCCACCTATTTTCTGTCCTGGTTTTTGTCGGTCATTTCGGCCTCCCTGCCAGCCGTACCGAGGTGATAATTCCCTACAAATGCAAGCTCCCCGTCAAGTGTTGCCTCGAGAGTTTCTCCGCCCTGCTCCGGCCAGATAGGGGATAATGCTTACGTATAAAGGTAGCTTGAGCGACTCTGGTTGTCAAGCATTGGAACGAGAGGCCGGGTCATAAAAAAAGCCCGCCGGGAGGCGGGCTTTTGTGAAAATCGTATAATTTGCTAAGAGACAATTACTTGCGACGAGTGATGAGGCCAAATCCGAACAGGCCAAGTCCCAGTAGAAAAACGGTTGCGGGTTCAGGTATCGGCATAAAGGTCCGTTCGATTAGATCATTGCCGCACCCGAGGGTGGTATGGAAGAACAGATTAGATACGCCATCCCAACCGGTGATATTGCTGCGGCTGATTTTCCATTCCATCGTATAGGTGTCGCCATTGCCCGGGGCAAGAGGATTCGTTTCCAAGCCCTGCCAGAAGTTCATCACCTGATTCGTGCCGCCGAGGACATTACCGGTGGCCATTTCAAAAGCGCCGATCCGATTCCGAATTGTGGTGTTGCCGTAATAGCTGCCCGGTTTATTGTTGATGAAATTCCAGGTTTTGACCGAAACCAGGTTTCCCGTGGAAACGTCGAGCGCGAAGGCGTTTTTATTGGCGCTCGTCCCGAAGAAGATGTCTCCCTGGTTGAAACTTGTGCCCCAACCCGTGGAATAGGCACTCATCCCGAAGGACTTGGTCAGGCCGACATAGAGGTAGTCATTGTCCATGGCCATGAACATGCCTTCGAGATCAAAAGCTTCACCACCTTCACCCAAGTTACCCGGTGACGGCAGATACCCGACCCCGCTGGGATAGTTGATCGGCGCCGTATTGTTGTCGGCATCAAACGGGGTATCCCCGAAATCGTTATATGTCCAGTTGAATCCCATGGCCACGCTCGTGAAGCAGAACATGACGACGGCGATCAGGAGGGGCGAGAAGCGTTTCATAATCTATACCTCGAAAACAAGTGTTTCAAACCTTTACATGAGAGGAATAAGCAATTTGTATGCCGTCAAACAGCGGACTCGGCGGCTCCTCGTAACCTGCGGCTAAATAATGAATTACAGTATGCGTAAAACCGGCTTGTCCGAGGTTGTTTTTCGGTTCCCACCACAGTTGTACAATCCGTAGACATATTTTCTGGATATTGTCAACTCATTGCGAGGGAGAGTATTGAGTATTGCGATGAGAGAATATCGGGTAATATGCGGAACCAGACCATGACCAGAAGGGGTCGGCTCTGCCTTGTACGGGCCTATCAACATCGCCATAAGGTGTTATCGAGAAATGGATTATGTGAAGCGGCGAGTGCGCGCGGGTGATTTTGTTGTCGATCAATTGATTTTCCATCACTTTTGAAATCGTTAATTTTGACGATGGAATTGTCCAACTCCCGTACAGTGGCGGGAGACACGCTTGCGAGCTGTCAAGGCGTTATAAAACAATGAGTTAGGCGATCTGGGTCGACAACTGATGGCCGTTCATAATCTGTATAGGATTGATGGTAAAGACGGATGCCTCCCCTTATTTGAAAGAGATGGAGGTAACCTATGGAAGCTTTGCGGTCAGTTGGAAGAGTTTCTTCTCTAGCGGCGGTCGATGCCATTCATCCGAAGGGGCGTCGCGCTCTGCCGTTTTGCGGAAGTTGGGACAATGTTCGGGGTATCACCTTTCTGCCTAATGAATGGCGGGAAAGCCGTTTTCGAGTTCGTCTGTATCGATTCATGGCCGAATCGATTCCCTTGATCGGGGCCGTCATCTGGACCTGGGGCCGACTGGCCGCGGCTCCGGGGCGGTTTGTCTACAGCAAAAACGATCGGCTTTATGAGGACCCGCAGGCGGATATGGTGCTTGGGGCTCTTTTTGGGCGGATCAACCGGGTCTGTTTTGGGCATCCCGGGCGGGAGGAGGACCTTCTCCCTCCGTTCTTCCAATCGCTTTTTCTCGATGGCGCCGTGCTGGGCAGAATGGAGTTTTTCGCGGATATGTCGGGCGTTTCGACCTTTCGCTTTTTCGATTCGGCCAAAATCGAAGTCGATATCGATTCCTCGGGAAATATCCGAGTCGTGGAAGCCGCCGATTCCGGCGATCATGTCCACAGCGGCCCCGATCTGTTTTATTATGCCCTCAATGCCAGCCTGTCGCAACCGTACGGCCGCTCGATCATCAAGGCAGTGCCGTTCGTGGCTCATATCGAGCAACAATTGCTGGACGATATGCAACGGTCGATGCACAACGCCGGCTACCATCGACTGCATGTAAAGATTCATCCTCCGGATAAACGGGAAGGGGAATCGGACGAGGCATATGCCGATCGGGCCAATGGATATTTCGACAGCACCGTGGCGATGATTCGGGATATTGAGACGGAGGACAACCCGGTCACCTGGGATGATGTCACGATCGAGCATATCGGACCATCGTCGGCCGGCGGGGCCAAGACCAGCAATTGGTATCTCAATCATCGCGCCATGATCGAGGAAATCTGCAGCGGCACGCACTTGTCGCCATTTCTCCTGGGATATTCCTACAACGCCACGACCAATTGGGCGCAGTTCAAATATGATCTGGTGATGCGCCAGGTGCGGTCGGTGCAAAGCGCGGCGATCAGTTTTCTCAACTGGCTGGCCAATATCGAGCTGGCTCTGAAGGGATTCGATTGCACGGCGGAGTGGCGTTTCGACAATACCCTTCCGGCTCTGGCCGGGGAGCAGGCCGAGGTCAAGAACAAGGAATCCGCCAGCATCATCAATCTCTACACCGCCGGATTAATCGACAAGGAAACGGCTTCCCGGGCGGCAAGTCGTCTGGTGTAGTCGCGCCTGTGGCCAAGACATTCGAACCGGGACGGGTCAGTTGGCGTCGGGCGCTCGGCGATCCGGTTTACTTCGCCCGCAAGGTTCTCGGAATTCATCCGCATCCCGGCCAGTCGGCCTGGCTGGCAGGTTCCAATCGCCCGGAAAACCTGCTGGCCACCGGCAATCGCTGGGGCAAATCATACGTGCAGGCGATCAAGCTTCTGCACAGGGCGATGTTCCGGATTCGGCCTCTGAAATATGACGCGGGCGGCCGCTATACGATCGTGGCCGCCTCAATTACCCAGGATCAGGCCAATATCATTTTCAATACGGCGGTCAGGATCGTCAGAAGCAACACCGTGCTGTCGGCCATCGTCAAGTCGATCAAACGAACGCCTTATCCGGAGATGGTTTTCGGCAACGGGGCGGTGCTGACCGCCCGGACGACGCAGAATCGGGGGAATTATCTGCTGGGGAACGATTACGACCTGTTTTCATTCGATGAAGCCGCGTTCGAGACCGATCCGGAATACCTGATCAACGACGTGATCATGATGCGTCTGGCGGACCGGGACGGTCGCTTGGACCTGATCTCCACGCCCAACGGCAAGAACTGGTTTTACCGGCGGATGCTGGAATTGGAGAAGGATCCCGACCGGGGGTACGTGCAGTTCGGCGACAGCCGCGACAACCCGTACCTGTCCCAGTGCGCCCTCGACCGGCGAATAAAAAGCCTTCCATCCGACCGGGTGGCGCAAAACATCGCCGGGCAATTCGTCGATAACAGCCTGACCATCTTTTCCAACGCCGACATCGAGCAAGCGCTGAAAGAAAAGACGCTGGAGGGGCGGCAGTCGGATCATCAATACATATCCGGATGGGACCTAGCCCGCAAGAAGACCTACACGGTCGGGATGACGTTCGATGTCACGCAGAAACCGTACCGGATGGTTGCCTTCACCCGATTCAACAACCGCGACTGGGCGGACGTGATCGAGGCAATCAGGAGAATGCAGGCCGAATACAAGAGCATGCTGGTGGTTGACGGCACCGGGTTGGGGGATGTCATCCTATCAGAGCTGGCCGATCTCAACCCGATCGGCGTGATTTTTTCGCCACGTCAAAAGGCGGAGCTGTTGGGGAATCTGCTGCTTCTGCACAATCGCGGGGAGATCATCTACAATGACGCGATTCAGAATGATCCGGGCAGCAAAGCGTGGAGTTTGGAGCAAGAGATGCGGGAGGTCACCTGGGAGGATAACAATCGATATGACGCCGTCATGGCAATGGCCCTGGCAGTCTGGCCGAAACGAAGCCGTATCCTGTTCCCCGGCGCCGGCCCTCTACCGGTCCGGGTAACGACCTTATGACCCTCAGATCTCGGTGAGGGTGAAAGTCATCGCCAGGATAAAGATTGTGACGCCGAGAATAGCGGCCAGCGTCCAGTGAAACACCCGAGGAAGAGATTTTTTCCGCTTTATCATATATATCACACCTTTCCTGATTACCCATACAGCAAAGGGTGTTCCCGAATCCGGGCTTGGCTCCCGACGGCGCATGTCGTTGGTAGGCAGTCGTTTGCAAATGTCCGTTTGCGCCTGTCACGTCGTTTCCTGCAGACGGTTGCAAACCCGTGTCAAGCTGACCTCCGATTTTACTACTACTTTGATGGTGATTACGAAAGCGCTGCCTATTTCAGGAGAATGGAGGAACGATGGAAAACCTTGCGGGATGTCTGGTCGCCCGATTGGCCGACCGCGACGAGGCGTATGAAGGCGACCTCGTTGACGAAATCAACCGAGTGGTCAATCCGCCCAAACCGGTGGGGGCGGATGAGGTCTATATCCGGGCGATGTATATCGTCTCCGATCAGGTCAACAGCCAGGGGGGACGGTTTGCCGAGGAGGAGATAGACCGGCTCACGGAGCTTTTGATCGATGCGCCGGTCATGGTGGGGCATCGGCGGGACAGCCTGCCGTTGGCGCGCAATTTCAAGGCGGTGAAGATTCGCACCGATGACCGGGTTTGGGTGAAGTCATATTTCTACTGGATGAAAGAGAGCGACGGGGCGGAGGCGCTCAAGAACAATATCGACGGCGGCATCTACAAGGAATGCTCCATCAGCTTCCTCTTTCTGTTTCCCGAATGTTCCATTTGCGGACGGGACATCCGCCAATGTCATCATGTACCCTTCAACGAATATGAAACGGCGTCCGGCGGAAAGGAGATCGCCCATTTTCTCTATCGCCGGATTGAGAAAGTCCTGGAAACCTCCCTGGTATTCCGGGGATCCGTGGCCGATACTCGCATAACCGACAAGTTGTCCTCTGAGACCCAAGACGATGATATCGAACGGACTGATTCGTCGGCTCTTTTCAGCAAGGTGCCGGAAACGGCCGAAGCATCGATCATGCCGGTCCGGTTCGCACAGGCTCCGTTGGTTTTCAGGGCGCCGGATCGCCTCGCCTCGGATCATGAGTGCTCCTTCCTGCTGACGTATCCCCATCAGCCGGGAATAACCGCGACCGCCGTCAAGAAGGATGGCGCGATCGAGTTGATCTCGCCGCAAGTTCTTGCGAACGCGGCGTGTCAGCGGGTGACCGGCATATTGTCGCAACTTCCGGCCGAATCGTTCGAGCTGGATTTCCTGTTGTATGCCACGCGGGGAAACGACCGTCTGAACGGATTCGGGCTAGCGCATCTTTTGGGATCGGAGACGAACCTGCATCGGTTGCGGATTCGGCTTTGCGACGGCGGCGAAATCGATGGGCGGAATATCGGGCAGGAGCCATATGAAAACAGGCTGGAGGCGATCCGGCAGCTGGCCGGCAAATCGGCTTATGAGCAGCTGGATGTCATGCGACCACAGAGAGTCGTTGGCGAGGAGTGGCCGGCGTATCTTGGCGCTGCCCGATGGAAGGAATACAATTTCGGATTGGAGGCGGTCGGCGAAGGAAACGACGGCCGGTTGTCGCGACTGGTCTTTACCCGGGAAAATGCGATGCCCGGCATGGTGGAAGCGGCAACGGTCCGGGAAATGAATCGTCTTGATTGCACGGTTGCCCTCCTTGATGGCCGGAAAGAATCATGTCGAATCATGCACCCGAAAGCGGCCGGATTGGAGTCGGGAGCGGTTGTCCTTTTGCGTGGAACCGGCGTTGCCGATGGTCAATGTCGTGGTTCATTGTCGATTATCGATATATTCCCCGGAAAAGGGCGAAACGATATCAAGGTTGAGTCATCATTGGCAGTACGCTCGGCCGGTCAACTCGTGATTTCGCCGGGGGCGGATTCAATGATGTTGCGTTTTCCCCTGGACAATGTCGAGCGGTGTTTGACAGTCCACCATTTCTCGCCCCGGCTATTTGCCCTGGGGCGTCGATTCGTGGCGGATATGTCTTCGGAGCAAACATCACCCAAACGGATGACCGCAGGGGAAGCAGTACCTCTCGAAGCGGTAACGTGTCTGGGAAGATTGATTTTGCTGCGGCTTTCGGGAAACAACGCGGTCATGGGAGACTGTCGAAGGTTATGGATACGGCCGGTGTTGCTGGATGGGGTCGAGCGATATCTTTTTTACGGAGAGAGGGTCAGTGGTCCTCGATGAGGATGATCCGTCGCCCGCGTCCCGGGGCTTGTGATTCCAATTTTACCAGGCCGACCGTGAGGCTGTAATATTCATCAACGACCATCTGGGTGTCTACACTGGTTTCGGTGAGGAACAAGGCCAACCGGCAATGATAGGCCTCATATGATCGGCCGGGGAGGATGACATCGGATCGTCCGAGAAATTTCCGCACGGTGTAATAGCCATAGTTGAGGAACAGCAGGGTGCGGCGTTCAGCGCCCAACGGCCCGACAAAGGGCGGGGAGAGGATGTTCCAGGAGGAATTGCCCTGCAATGTGCGGGGCATGATGACCGGGGTGGGATAGAAGAAGACGGTGTCGACGGGATTGGCATTCGGACGGATCTGGCCCGAATGCAGCACGCCGAGAGCATCGATGGTCAGAAGATCATGGGCGACGCCATCGAGCGATAACCGGACCTGATCGTTCCGGCCTCTGAGGACGTTGATACGCATGTCCGTGGTGTCATAATGGATCATCTGCGGGTCATAGGTGACGGTGCTGTCATAGACCTGGTAGTTCAACTCGTGATCGCGGGTCAGACCCAACAGGCTGGCGCCGTCGGCGAATGCCCCGGTGGCAGTTGGTTCATCGCCCGAATCGCCGCAACCGATGACAACCGGCGCGACCATGAGAGCCATCAGGATAAGAGCGATTTGTCGCATTCGTTTCATACTGGGTGCAGTTACGGAAAGTTCAATAAGATTTGTCAATGAAAAAAGGAGGGGAGATGACTGACCGCTGGCGACAATGGGGAAAACGGTTGAGCCCGTTTTATACGGCTCTGACCATTCTCACGACGCTGGGGTACCTGCTGACCACCCATCTGTCAACCATCAACAGCCTCAAGAAGGCGATTGGGGCCAAGGCGGAGCGGTCGGAGGTGGAGTTTTTGGACAAGAAGCTCACCCGAATCGAGGTGAAACTGGAAGAGGCGATCATGACGAAGAACGAATTCAACCGTCTCCGCGACGATTTTGACCGCAGAATCGTGGATATGATGGTGCGGCTGAACGACCAAAACGGGGAGGATGCCAATCATGGAAAGTAGTCTGGGGCCGCTGGAAGAACGACTGAATCATTTTGCGGTGATTCTGGCCGGGGAGCTGCGGGGCCATACGCCCGACGCCGAGCCTCCGGATGCGCCGCCGCATATCGAGCTGATCGATTTCGACGATCTGCGGCGGGTGTTGGAAGAGACCATGGCGGCGCTTGACGCAGCTTCCCGGAAGACGAACGACGCGACCGTCGTGCGGAAGTGGTTCGCGGCTCGGATCGCGGCCCTTCGCCGGGCGCGGCACGCGTTTCTTCAGGAACGATCGGCGGCCGAGCCATGCCCCGACGGAGACGATATTTCCCTGCCGACGTTGTTGCACTGTTTCGAAGATGAATCGGCCCGGTGGCGGGCGTTGACGGCCGAGGGAAGCCGTCGCGCCGGCCGAAACGGGGGCCGCCCGTATAACGACATTCTCGATTTCAAATCATGACCCCGGAGGCGGGAGGATATCCCCGGCCGACGTTTTGACTAACCGGCCGCCGCAGGTCAAACCAAAGGAGATTCCGTGACTATTCGAGCACAAAATCTGGAAACGATACACCCCGTCTATGCCACGTTTGCGATCCATCAGACGACCGGGGTGGACGACCTCAAGGACGTCAATATCGGCGAGGCGGTCAGCTTGACCGGAAATTATGAAGTCGGCCGCACCTCGGCCGGTTCGATTCTTCTGGGCAAGCTGGTGGCGTTGACGCTCACCGACGCGGACAACGGCCAGCGGCTGGCCACGGTGCAGATCGGCGGGATTTGCACGCTGGCGATTTCCACCACCGTTCCGACGGTCGGAAACCGCGTGGTCGGCGGAACCGCCGGCACGGTCAAACAGGCGCCGGTGTTGACCGGGTATGATCCGGCGGGCGGCAATCTTGCCCGGGGTACGGTCATCGCGGTCAACGGCACCACGGACTGCACCATCATCCTGAACTGAAAGGGAGACATATCAGATGCATATTGATGAACTCATGGCCGGGCGTTGGGGCGAAAGGCTTCTTCGTCTGGCGGAACGCGAATCGGAACAGGTCGGGCCGATGGATCTGACGCGGGCATCGGAGCTGGATATCACCCGCGAGACCTATCTCGAGGCGCAATCGCGGGGGCTGACCGTCAGCGAGCTGTTGGAAACCGATGACTACGATCCCTCGCCCATGGGAAGTCCGCTGGATGCGTTCGAGCGCCAGTTGGCGACCCACGGCATCAAGGTCGGGGGCAAGAACAGCAGCCCGGTGGACCTGTTCTACAAGAACGCCTCGGCGTTGCTTCCGGAGTTTATTCTCCGCGAGGTGCGCAAGGGGCAGCAGATGCGGCCGGAATTGGATCGGCTGTTGGCCGGGAGCACGGTCATCCAGAGCAACCGCTACACGCCGTTTTTTGTCGATACCTCCGACACCGACAAGTTTTCGCTTCGTCCGGTGGGGGAGGGGGCGGAAATCCCCAGCCTGGTGGTCACCGAGCAGAAACATTCGTTGAACGTTCGCGACTACGGTCTGGCGCTCAAAACCTCCTACAAGACGCTGCGGCATCGCTCGACAGCGCAGTTCAAGGTTTTGCTGTGGTATATCGGATTCCGCCTTCAGACCGACAAGATCGCCCTGGTGGTGGACACGCTGGTGGGAGGCGACGGCAACGACAACGCGGCCGAGGTTATCACCTGCGCAGCCAGCGGATCGTTGACCTATGCCGACCTGGTGAAGCTGTGGGCCGAATTCGCGCCGTTCGAGATGAACCACCTGGTCTGTCATATCGGGACGCTGAAGACGATCCTGACCCTGGCGGAGTTCAAGGACCCGCTGGCCGGGTACCGATTCGGCAAGACCGGCGAGATGTTCACCCCTCTGGGGGCGGCGCTGGTGCGATGCGACGAGGCGGCGGCCGATTATGTCATCGGTCTCGACTCCCGTTTCGCGGTCGAAGAGGTGGTCAGCCAGCCGCTGATGGTCGAATTCGACAAGATCATCGACCAGAAGTTCGAAGAGGCGGTGATATCGGAATCGGTGTCGTACGCCAAGGTGGTCAAGGAAGCCTCGGTGGTGCTGGACTACAACTACTGATGATAACGCCGGGTCCGGCCATAATGGGCCGGACCCGGTTGGAGGAAGCGATGCTGAAGTTTATTGCTCAAAGCTCCGCCCAATATCCGCTGGGTATTCCCCCAGGTCGGAAGTGCCTGGTCGTGCCGAGCGGTCCGTATGCCGGGTGGGCGGCGGTGCTGTATGCCGCGTCGGCGTCGGCCATCAAGCTGGTTTCGACCGATGCTCCCTACACGACGTTTGCCACACCCATCGACGTGGTCGATGATGCCGCTGATACCCCCTTCGACGCCTTCATGGCTTCCGACGGAGACATCTATGTCGCCTATATCGTCACCGGCACCAACGATCTGGGTTTCGTGAAGCTAACCTTCGCCGACGGGGTTTGGACGGCGGGGACATCGGTCACCGTCTTTACCGCCGATGATTGTTCCTGCCCGAGCATCTGCCGTTTGACCACCAACCAGCTTTGGATCGCCTACACGCGGTTGAACGGCGGACTGTATTATGTCAGCGCCAAGATGTCTCTCTACGACGGGGAGAGTTGGGGGACGATAACGGACCCCGGCGATACGCTTACCTCCGGCTCCTCGGCGACCTGCGCGGCGATGGTCGAACAGAATCTTCGACACTATGTCTTCTATACCGACGGGGGAAGCAAGCTGGCGTATCGCTACAAGGGGAACGGCGGAATATTATGGGAAAGCGAAACCATCCTCGCCTCCGGCAGCGGTTTTGATGATCGTTTCTCCGTGGCCATCAGCGGGGACGGCAGAATCGGAGTGGGGTATGTCAATTCATCGGGACTTCGCTTCCGGGAATACTCCGGTTCCACCTGGTCGGCGGAAGCGACCGTCGAGAACGGAGCTCTATCCGTTCCGGCGGTGGCGTATCGCGGCGGAGACGCCTTCTTGATATTCACCCGGAATTCCTCCGATCAACTGCGTCCGCTCATGGTCAGTCATAAAGAGGCGAGTGGTTTCTCAACCCCGGCCGCGCTGGACACGCGCAAGGGGGATCTTAAAAAGCTGCTGGTGTATCATGCCGGCGCCGGGACCTACCAGGACAAGACCGAACAGGCGGCATCGGAGACATCCGGTGATGTTCTCCATTCCGTTTCCGGCGGACTTCTGGACGAGGTGGGCGATGCTTTGTACCTCGGGCAGGATGAGCCATTCAACGCCATCTATCTACAGTTGTCTACAGCCGGGGCAGGTGGGGAAGTCGTTTGGAAGTATTGGGATGGGCAAGGGTGGAAGGCGTTTTCACCCGCTTCGGGAACCTGGCACTTTTCCTTATCCGAGCAGGACCTGATTCTGTGGAACGATTATAGTTCCCTCCCGGCCGACTGGCAAAAACGGGAAATCTCCGGTCATGCCTGCTACTGGATTGCGGTCACCGTGACGGCCGCATTTACCACCGTGCCGGTGGGTTCGCGGATCACGGCCGTGAGCGACTTGAAAGCATGTTCAACTCAGGGGTGCTTATGAGTCTGACGACAATCGACAGGATACGTCATCACCTGAGCCGCATCAATTCCGGAGCGGCAGAGGTGCATGACCAGGCGGTACGGCTGGCGTCGGACGGATACGTCGCCCTGCCCCACGCGCATATCGTCTCCGGTTCGGAGGCAGTCAAGGCAACGGCCGGGGATATCCCCGTTTCGGAGCGGTTGACGCTCGAAATGGTGCCGGCGCCGACGACGTATCGGGAAATCATTCCCGGTACGGTCGTGTGCGCCCGCGACAGCTCGCTGTCACGGGTTTATCAGGAGAATGTTGATTTTGTCGTCGATTACGCCGCCGGGACTATCGGACGTCTCGATGCGGGCGGTATCGACTCCGGCGACGCGATCATCATCTGGTATCAATACTACCAAATCTATCAGCGGGATGTCGACTACACCATCGACTATGAGCAGGGAAGGATGCGGCGGATTGCCGCCGGTGGCATCGCCCTGGGGCAGGAGGTGCTGGTCGATTATCAATTGGGGATAACGCCGCTTGCGGACGAGGAGATCGAACAGGGGATTACCGACGCCGAAGCGGAAATCGTTCACGCCATCGCGCCTGAATACCGCGAGTCGACCGATCCGGCGCTGCAAACGGCGGCCACGTTTTTGACCTTGTCTCTTTTATGCCGCAACGCGGCCGGATTGGCGGCCTCCGGCGGGACGTCGAGTCAGACCCAGTTGTCGTTCTGGCTGGAGCTGTCCAAGTCATACCGCGAGACCGCCGAGCGTCTGCTGACGTGGTTCCGGCAATCGGTTCCGGGGCTGCGGCCGCCGCGGCTGGCTTAGAAAGGATGATGATGAATTCGACTCTGGCATATGTGCAGGGAAGGCGGACCTGGTTCGTGGAAAACCTGATCGTCTGGGGCACCGACAGCGACGCGGAGTTCCTGTTGGCTATCGCGGAAACGGCCGACTCCGATACCCGAGTGGGGTTCTTGCGGGTGTCGCTGGGAGGGCAACGGCAGGCGGTGACCTTCTCCTCGCTGACTGACAGCCGCGGCAATCAACTCCCGGACCAGATCAAGAAACCATCGGTCATTATTATCCCTCGGGATCGGCGCGGGGCGTTTCTCAAGTCTGTCCTGGGAGAAACCGGTTTTGTCATCGCCAAGACGGAGGCTGAAGGTTCTTCCGCCACGGTCGACCTGTTGATCGTAGAAACGGGATTATAGGAGAAAACCATGGCGAAGACGAAACTTTCGGAAAAAAAGAGCCCGGAAAAGAAACCCGCGAAACGGCAATTCAAAACTGACCAGGAGATGCTGGATTACATCAAGACAACCATCATGGACCAAATCCAGGATAATCTCATCAATCTGAAAGTAGGTGATCTATTGAAAATCTTTGAGATTCAAAAGAAGCTGTCCTCGGACACCAAGACGGAGGAGAAGCTTTGGGAAATCATCGAGCAGATCCGCCCGGAGGCATTGAAGCATGAGTAAGCGATCCGGCTGCATCCTCTGGGGCGCCGTCTGTTGGCTATTGATTTGCGGGTCGTTGACCGGGACCGAAATGCGGTTCGATCAGGCCCAATGGCAGACCGGCGACATGAACGAACAGGCGCCGGCCGACTCCAGCGG
>JAQVRW010000032.1 GCA_028700875.1 Candidatus Zixiibacteriota bacterium
CGGCGGCCTGGGTCGATGACACGGGATAAATGTTGGGCAACACTTGTTCGTAATACAGTTTGGCGATAGCCGTGCATTTCTTCGATGTCCCGCCGACCACGCGGGGAGTATTCTTGGTGGAATAGACCGGGTTGCCCGGGTCCACCCGTTCCGGCGAAAAGGCCAGGTAAAAATCTTTGCCTGCTTTCAGCTTCCCCTTGGCATTCTCGAGCTGCGCCTGCACGACCTCGACCGTGGTACCGGGGTAGGTCGTCGATTCCAGGACGACCAGCATCTCGCGATGCAGATGTTTGGTCACCCAATCCAGCGCCGCGATGATATAGCTGATATCCGGGTCCTTGGTTTTGGACAACGGCGTCGGAACGCAGATCGACACGCAGTCTATCTTCGCCAGTTCGGCGTCATTGGTCGTGGCCCGAAGTTTGCCCGATTTCACCACGGGGGCCAGATCGGCATCGGAGATATCGTCGATGTATGATTTGGCGTTGTTGATCATCTTGGCTTTGGTCTTGTCGATTTCAAAACCGGTTACCTTGAAACCGGCTTTAGCGAATTCCACCGCCAGCGGAAGTCCCACATATCCCAAACCGATGATCCCGATCCGGGCGCTTTTATCGTTCAGCTTGTCGATCAATTTCTTCTGCATATGTTACTTCCCTTTACTCAGCTCGCCTCCGCCAGAAATTGAGCGTATCCTCTAACGTCGTCTGCAACTCAATCTCCGGTTTCCAGCCGATTTCCTGTTGCGTCGCCCTAAAACTCCCCCGTAAAACGGGAATATCGATGGTCCGGTACAGGCTCTTATCCTGTTGAACGTTAATAGCTTTATCGGACAAATCCAGCAGCTTATTTAGCAGGCGGCCGATGGAAAAGGCCTTGCCCGAACAAAGATGATAAATCCGGCCAATCCGTCCTTGCTCCGCCAGCATCCGGTATCCCCGGACGATATCCCGGACATCCGAAATATCCCTCTTGGCCGCCAGATTTCCCACCTTGATCACGGCTTTCCCCCGTGACCTCTCGGCGGCGGCGATTTTTTGCGAAAAAGCCGAGATCACGAAATCGGGCCCCTGCCTCGGCCCGGTATGATTAAACGCCCGCACGATGACTATCGGCAGGCGGTACCGGGAGATATAAACCTGGGCGATAAGCTCCGCTGCGGCCTTGGATTGCGCGTAGGGGGAAGAGGGGTGGATGGGACTTTCCGGTTTAAGCGGCAAATCTTTCGCTTTCACCGAGCCGTACACATCGGACGTGCTGACAAAAACCAGCTTCTTCAGCCATTTCTTGTCCCGCACGGCATCGAAAATATGATAACTCCCCAGCGTATTGACCCGGATCGTCGTTTCCGCCATCGAGAATGATTTTCCCACCGATGCCGCCGCCGCCAGATGAAACAGGTAATCCGGACGGGCCGCCGTGATATGTTTCCGGCAGGCTTCCCGATTGGTTATGTCGAAACGGTCGATCCGTATGCGACGGCCAAGATGGACCACGTTGTCATCCGGTTCGCCCGGCAGAGCCGCTCCCCGAATCGTGTACCCATGGGCCAGAAGTTCCTCGGCCAGCCAGGAACCGGCGAAGCCGCAGATGCCCGTGATATAGGCTTTAATGGTTGGACTCCTTGAGCCGTTTCATGTCGGCATCGACCATCATCCGCACCAGTCCCTTGAAATCGACCTCCGGCTGCCATCCCAAAACCTCTCTGGCCTTGGAGGCGTCGCCGACGAGGAAATCGACTTCCGCCGGTCGCATGTAGCGGGGATCGGTTCCCACATGCTTTTCCCAATCCAGACCGACATGACCGAATGCCGCCATCACGAAATCCCTTACGGAATGACTGACGCCGGTGGCGATGACATAATCGCCTGCTTCCTTTTGCTGGGTCATCAGCCACATCGCCCGAACGTAATCTCCGGCGAATCCCCAGTCCCGCTTGGCGTCGAGATTGCCGAGCATCAGTTTGTCGGACAAACCCAATTTGATCCGCGCCACGCCATCGGTAATCTTCCGGGTGACGAATTCTAACCCCCGACGGGGAGATTCGTGGTTGAACAAAATCCCGCTGGAAGCATGAAGGCCAAAGCTCTCGCGGTAATTGATCGTAATCCAGTGGCCGTATACCTTGGCCACGCCATACGGGGATCGGGGATAGAGCGGGGTCGTCTCCTTCTGAGGCACTTCCCGGACTTTGCCGAACATCTCCGAGGAGGACGCTTGGTAAAAATGGATCTTCTTGTCGACCAGGCGGATCGCCTCCAAAACCTTAGTCACACCCAGTGCGTTGAATTCCCCGGTGAGCATCGGCTGGGTCCAGGATGTGGGGACAAATGATTGGGCGGCAAGGTTATAAACCTCATCGGGCCGAGCCTCCTCGATCACGCTCACGAGAGACAGCTGGTCGAGCAAATCAGCTTGGACGAAGTGGATCTTGTCCCGGATATGCTGGATACGTTCGAACGTCTCCGTGGATGACCGCCGAACCATTCCGTATACTTCATACCCTTTGGACAGAAGCAGTTCCGCCAGATATGATCCGTCTTGCCCGGTGATGCCAGTAATAAGCGCTCGCATATTTTTCCCCTATCCCGTTTGCTTCATCTCGGTCGAATATATCATTATACCGCGTTGGGGTCAAATGGATTTGCACCGCCCGACTCCCCCCCCGATTTGACTTTTGCCCCCGACCCGATTACATTGTTTCAAACAATATATTGAGAGGTTTTCAGACGAATATGACCAACCGCACCCTGTGGCTGCCAATCGCGGCCATCGCCATCATGATGGCCGTGGCGCTTTCCTGTTCAAAATCCGAGACCTTCACCCCGGCGACATATAAAGTCAATCCCGATTTGATCGCCGCCCCGACGACGTTTGCCGAACTGAATCTGACTATCGCCCCGCCCAAGGGGTGGACGGCCATCGACACTCTCAGTCTGGCCCGGTTTCAACTGCTCATGTCCAACACCGAACTGTCGACCAAGATCTTCCCGATCATGCCCCTGGCGGTCTTTTCCGACACCACTACCGGAGGGATGATGTATGTTGCCAGGGTGAGCAACCGCACCGACCGCCTGGCCTCCATGGCCGGCCAATTCGAAGCCTTTCTCTCCGATCAAAAAGGAACCAGCATTGTGACGCCCGCCCGCCTGAATGTCAACGGCCTCAATGTCTATCAGTATCTTTTGACTTCCACCGACGCGGCCAATTATAAGATTCTGGGGGAGACAGGCCCCGAAACCCGTTTCCTGATCGAATTCATCGTGCGGAGCCAGACTCTGGAGGCATTACTGCCGGCGCTGGAATCCTCGATGGCCACTCTCAAGGCCGGCGCGACTCCCTGATCGATACCTGGCCTTGGACTAATCAGATTCGACCCTCCGGCCCTTGACGGTGGCTCGTTTTCGCCTATTTTATGGATATGGACGGGTTCCCTGATTCTCTGATAAACCGCCTGGATCGAGCACGGCGGGTGGTTTTTGCCACCGGGGCCGGGATATCGGCCGAATCGGGCGTGCCGACGTTCCGAGGTGAGGGGGGAATCTGGAACAAGATGCGGCCCGAAGAGTTGGCCTCGGTCGATGGTTTCATGCGTAATCCGCAACTGGTCTGGGAATGGTACCAGCATCGACGGGACCTGATGAGCCGGGTAGAGCCCAATCCCGGCCATTTCGCCATCGCCGCCTTCGAGCAGCATTTTCCGGAATTGACGGTCATCACGCAAAATATCGATGGGCTTCATCGCCGGGCGGGATCATCGCGAATTCTGGAATTGCACGGCGATATTTCCCGTAACAAATGTTTCGATTGCGGCCGCTTATATGATAAAGAAATTAATCCCGATGAGGATCTGCCCCGATGCGGTTGCGGCGGGATGATCCGTCCCGATGTCGTCTGGTTCGGGGAAATGTTGCCGCATGATGTTTTGCAGGCGGCATTCGAGGCCGCCGAGACGGCCGAGATTTTCTTCTCGGTCGGGACATCGGCGGTGGTCCAACCGGCGGCGTCGTTGCCTCTGGTGGCGGCGCGACGAGGGGCGTTTCTGGTCGAAGTCAACCTCGAGCCGACACCGCTGACACCCGTGGCCGATGTTTTCCTTCAGGGAAAGTCCGGCGATATCCTGCCTCGGCTTTTGAAGCAGTTCGAATCGCGCCGGAAAGCGGCCCCCGGCGGCGAAAAAACTCCCTGACCGCCCCGCCCGTCGCCGTAATGAATACGATGAAAACCGGATACCTCAAGCCGTGATCGATAGCAGAGCATGAGCGCCAAAACCCCCGACCAGATTATCGCCGTCGGTGAGCAGTTGCTCGCCCGTTTGACCGCCTGCGACCTGTGCCCGCATGAGTGCGGAGTCGACCGGACCGCCGGCGAAACGGGGCAGTGCGGAGTCGGCGACACGGCCCTGGTCGCCAGCTGCAACCTTCATCACGGCGAGGAACCGCCCATTTCGGGGACTCGCGGCTCCGGAACGATCTTCTTCTCCGGATGTTCGTTGTGTTGCCTGTACTGCCAGAATTATCCGATCAGCCAGCAGTTGGTCGGATCTCCGATGACTATCGAGGAACTGGCCGATAACATGCTGGCCCTCCAAAAACGGGGCGCCCACAACATCAATCTGGTCACGCCCGATCATTTCATGGGGCATATCGTCACGGCGATCGGCCGGGCGCGGCAGGCCGGGTTGACCATTCCGATCTTGTCCAATTGTTCGGGTTGGCAAAAGACCGACATCCTGCGTCTGCTGGAGGGAATAATCGACATCTATTTGGTGGATATGCGGTATGCCGATGACGAAATCGCCCGCAACTGTTCGGAAGCTATCCGGTATAAGGAAGTGAACCGGGCGGCGGTGAAGGAAATGTATCGGCAGATTGGAAATCTCGTGATGGACGAACACGGCATCGCCACCCGGGGGATGCTCGTCCGCCATCTGGTCCTGCCCGAAGGGAATTCCGGCTCGGAAGAGGTCTTTCACTTTTTGGCCCGGGAGGTTTCTCCGAAAGTGTACGTCAGCCTGATGAGTCAGTATTTTCCCGCCTACAAGGCCGTGGGTCGGGATGTCTTCGGCCGCCGGATCACCCCGGCCGAATTTGACAAGGCCGTTGAGATGTTCTATACTGCCGGGTTGGAAAATGGATTTATCCAGGAGATGGAGCCGACCGGTGCCTAGACGTGCAATTCCCATATTGGCGATTGTCGCCCTGACGATGATTTTCAGCTCCTGTTCCTGCATCTATTTCAACACCTTTCACAATATCCGGGAGAGTTTCAACAGCGCCGAGAAGGCTCGCAAGACGGCCAATCGGGACAAGGCCACAGGGTCCGAGATCAAACAGTATACCGACGCCATCACCAAAGCCTCGAAAGTATTGGAACGGCATCCGACCTCCAGTTGGGTGGACGACGCCCTGTACATCATCGGGGCCTCCTACTACCACCTGGGTGAATATGACAAATCGGCCCGCAAGTTCAAGGAACTGTTCGCCAATTTCCCGCAATCGGAATACATCTCCCCTTCGCGCCTGTTGTACGCCAAAGACAAGCTCATGCTCGAGGAGGAGGCCGAGGGGGTCGTTCTGTTCGAGGAAATCCTGAGCAAGGAACACAACAAGCAGATGCGGGCCGAGGCTGCCCGGTCGCTGGGCCAGTATTATTTCGATACCAAAGAATATGAACGAGCCATCGTCTATTTCCAGGCTTTGCTCGATTCTCTGGGCGGGGACAAAGACAAACTGGGGGCGCTGACCTTCATGGCCGACGGATACTTCGACCTGTATCGATACGACAAGGCCTATGCCAATTATGACGAGGCGTTGAAACATAATCCCGACACTCTGCAACTTTACACCATCAACTTTCGCATGGCCCAGTGCGACTATTTCCTGAATCGATTCGAGGATGGCCTGAGCAGGCTGGACGAACTGGCCGACAACGAAGTCTATTTCGACTCTCTGGCATCGATACGGCTGATGATGGCCAGGGGATACGAATGGGACGGCGATCTGGAAAGCGCCATCAGCACCTACGAAAAGGTGGTCGAAGAAAATCCCAAGAAATATCCGGGGGCGATCGCCTATTACGAACTGGGCTTGATTTACCAATATGATCTGGAAAACCTGGACAGAGCCCGGGATTACTACACCAAGGCCCGCGATGAGAAAAGCGGATCGCCCGTGTATGCCGACGCCACCAAGCGGGCATCGATGTTGACGCTTCTGAAGCAATATACCGCCGCCGATACTATAATAACCAGGACCGATATCCCCAAACCGGAAAACGCGTCTCCAAAGACGGGGGCTGCCCAGACGGCGTCGGATTCCCCAGCGTCGGTATTCGATACCACTTTACTCGCCCCGGATACGGCCCGGATCGTCATTCCCTTTGCCCCCCCGGAAGTCGAAGCGCCGGCTGTCAATACTCCAGCGACCGAGACGGATACGAGCAAGATAGTCATCCCCTTTGCGCCTCCGGATTCCCCGCCGAAAATCGTCGATGTTCCGGCGGCCAAGGCGGATACGAGCAAGATCGTTATCCCCTTTGCGCCTCCGGATACCTCGCCGGAGTCGGCCGAGATCGTCATCCCCTTCGCGCCGCCCGATTCCTCGCCTGAATCGGCCGAGATCGTCATCCCCTTTGCGCCTCCGGATTCCCCGTCGGCCGGGGCGGATGCGACCGGAACGGGCGAAGCCAAGACCGGCGCCGCTAAATCGGGATCCACCAAAACAAGCGCTTCCAAAGAGACTTCCCCCAAGGCCGACAGCCTCCAGGCCGCGGAAGCCGCCCGCCTGAAATTGCAGCAGGAAATCGATCAAGCCGGATTGAACCTGTTCCACCTGGGCGAACTTTTCTATGTCGACCTGGAGAAACCGGATTCGGCCGTGCATGCCTTCTCCGCCCTGATGGAAAGGTATCCCGATTCCCGGTGTGCTCCGCAAGCGCTTATAGCCATGTCCTACATCTACCGCACCGACTTCGCCGACACCGCCAAGGCCGACAGCCTGTTGCGAGTGGTGCTGCAACAATACCCCCGATACGATGAGGCTCAGGAAGTCATAGGACTTCTGGGGTTGGCCGGAACGGCGGCCGACACCGGGTACGCCGCTCTGGTTTACAATCGGGCCGGGGAATTCTACGAGGAGTTCCGGGCGCTTGATTCCACCCAATATTATCTCTGGCTGGAAACCGACTCCGGGGTCGGGACAGTGGCGTCCCGCAGAGGATCCGAATACCTTCATACTCTGCGACTGCTCGATTCCGCCCAGCACTATTTCCGTTTCGTCGCCGACAGCTTCCCCGCTTCCAAGTACTATGATCAGGCGCATTATGTCCTGCTGGAAATCTACGGCACCTATCTGGCCCCCGGGGATTCCACGCTGGTCGACACGTATCAGGCGTTCGTGGATTCCTTCCCCGAGACTCCGTATGCCACCGAGCTCTCCGGGCAAATCGCCGCCTTCAAGGCCCCGTTGCGCAAGTACACTCCGGCCAAGGAGCAGGAAGAAGAGGATTCGACTGCCGTCTTCGCCGATGCCGACAGCACCGCCGTCGACTCGACCGGCAACAGGCTCGACTCGCTTAGCGGGGTTTCGCGATTCATCTCCGATGAAAAGGGGAACCAATTGCCTCCGGCGGAGGAATATTTTGACCGGGAAGAGGTGCCCTTTAAATACCCCCTGGAGGCGGTCGCGTATAACATCGAAGACAAGTTGTATTTCCATGTTCGGATCGATTTCTCCGGCGATGTCGTGGAGGTCAAGCTGAAGAATCCCACCCAGTCGCCGGAGTTGAATACGAATGCGACCGAAACGGTTAAGAACACCAAGTTCAACCCCGGACGGATTCCGCCCGAATTATATGACCATTGGTTCTATTACACGCTCACGGTGATTATGCCGCAAGAGTACCGTCAATGAAGAAGATTATTCCTCAGCGGTGCGCCGTCATTGAGAACCGACGGCTGGATAAGGCCGGGTGGTATTATCGGTTGAGGCTGTCCGGGTTCGTTCCGTCCCGCGCCGTCTATCCCGGCCATTTCGTGCACCTGAAAGTCGCCCCTGGGTTGGATCCCTTTTTCCGCCGCGCCTTCTCCGTCTCCGATTTTGATGCCGCGACCGGCGCGCTGGAAATCATCTATAAAGTGGCCGGCCGGGGAACCGCCCTTCTGCGGGAAGTGCGGCCGGGAACGATGCTGGACCTGATCGGGCCGTTGGGGAATCGGTTTACCGTTCCGCCCAAATCGCAAACGGCGGTCATCGTGGCCGGAGGCGTCGGCCTGCCCCCCCTGGCCTTCCTGGCCCGATATCTGATCGACCGGAGGCACGACCCAAAAACCGTCTTCTTCTTCTATGGCGGACGGTCCAAAGAAGATTTGATCGACCTGCCCCGCCTTCGCCGGATGGGCGCCAATCTCATCCTGTGCACCGATGACGGCTCACGGGGATTCAAGGGGATGGTGACGGAGGCGGTGATACATCACCTGTCGCAGTTCGATGACCGGCGGTTCCACGTCTATGGTTGCGGTCCGGAACCGATGCTGGCGGCCCTGCAAGAGCTGGCCCTGGTACGCCAGTGGTCGGGGGAGATGTCGCTGGAGGCGCCGATGCCGTGCGGGGTCGGCGTTTGTCTCGGGTGCATCAAACCATCATTATCCGCCCCCGGCAGTTATGTTCGGGTCTGCCATGACGGCCCGGTGTTCAAAATAGGCGAGGTGCAGTTGTGAAACCGTCGCTGTCGTTGACAATCGGCGGGGTGACCTTCAAGAATCCGGTCACGGTGGCCTCCGGGACATTCGGGTACGCGGAAGAATTCGCCGAGCTGATCGACCTGGAAGCCCTGGGGGGAATCGTCACCAAGTCGATCACCTTGAAAGAACGTCAGGGACATCCGCCCCCCCGCACGTGCGAGACGCCGGCCGGGATGCTCAATGCCATCGGGCTGGCCAACGTCGGGGTGGAGCGGTTCATCGACGAAAAACTGCCGTTTTTGCGCAAGCTCAACACGGTTCGCATCGTCAACGTCGCCGGTTCGACGCAGGCGGAATATGTCGAGGTCTGCCGTCTTCTGGAAAAGGCCGAGGGGATCGACATGCTCGAGATTAATCTGTCGTGCCCCAACGTGGACGCCGGCGGCATGGAACTAGGCACCGACCCGGCGGTGATGATCCGGGTTTTAACGGCCGTTCGCGAAGTAACCTCACGGCCGATCATCGTCAAGCTGTCTCCTAATGTCACCTCGATCGTCACCATCGCCAGGGCCGCCCAGGAGGGCGGCGCGGCAGCGGTGTCGCTGATCAACACGCTGGTGGGAATGGCGATCGATACCGAGACCTGGCGGCCGCGTCTCTCCAACGGCACCGGCGGGCTGTCCGGGCCGGCCATCCGACCGGTGGCGGTGGCCATGGTGTACAAGGTGGCCCGGGCCATCGACCTGCCCGTTATCGGCATCGGCGGCATCAGCAATTGGACCGACGCCGTCGAGTTCCACCTGGCCGGGGCGACTGCCATCCAGGTGGGGACGGCCAACTTCATCGCTCCCGATACCACCATGAATATCATCGCGGGTCTGTCCCGTTATCTGGCCGCCCATAAATTGACGGCTATCACCGATATCATAGGACGAGTCAAGGTAAAACTATGAACGCGCGTGAAAAACTCATCGCTTCCTGCGAACGAACGAAATCCCTGGTGTGCATAGGCCTGGATATCGACCCCAAACGGGTCCCCAAGATCTGCGGCGAAGGAATCAAGGGGATGTTTCAGTTCGCTTTGAAGATCATCGCGGCGACCTCCGATGTCGCCGCCGCCTACAAACCCAACATGGGTTTCTTCGAGGCGCTCGGTCCCGAAGGGCTGTCGCTTCTGAAGCATATCATCAGCCGCATTCCCCCGGAGGCGGCCATTATCCTCGATGCCAAACGAGGGGATATCGGCAACACCTCCGAATTCTACGCCAGGACGGTCTTCGATATTTATAAGGCCGATTGGACCACGGTCAACCCCTACCTTGGATTCGATTCCATCAAACCGTTCCTGGACCGCAAAGACAAAGGTGCCTTCATCCTCTGCCTGACGTCCAATCCAGGGGCCCAGGATTTCCAGTGGCTGCAGGCCGATCAGGTTCCGCTGTACTTGCATGTAGCCCGCAAGGCGGCGACTTGGAACACGAACGGCAACTGCGGGCTGGTGGTCGGCGCCACCTACCCCGAACAGATCAGCGCCATCAGGGAGGCCGCCGGCGACATGCCGTTTCTCATCCCCGGAATCGGAGCGCAGGGGGGAGATCTCGAAAAGGCGGTCCGTTTCGGAACCGCGAATTTTACCCGGCCGGCGGTGATCAATGTATCCCGGGGAGTGCTTTATGCGTCGGAAGGGGAGGATTTCGATCGGGCGGCGCGCGCGGAAGTCGTGGGGCTGAACGAGATTATCAATCGACTGAAGAAGTCTCCGGCATAGCCTCGATTGACCGTTCCGGCGACTCTGCCCGCCGGCGGGCGATCAACGACCGAATATAATTTTCCGCTTCGACCCGGGTCCCGAACAGATTCGGGTTTTTATCCCGATAGTCCATGTATCCGCGACGAATGGTGATGTGGGTGATTTGATGCCCGTACCGGGCAATGCCATTAGGATAAACGAAAATACTATAAATTTCCTCGGCCAAAGCGCCGTAGAGGTGGCTCAATTCCGGCACGACGACTAATTGTGTCATGTCCGCGATCATGTACATCCGTCCCGGTTCCTGATGTTGCTCCATCTGCGCTCGTATGGCTTCCATAAGGGCGATCAGTTGTCGATCGGTGGTGATGCGGACGGGACCGGTTTGGGTCAGGTAGAGGATACGGTTTTCCTCGTCGAACGTGAATTGAAGTTGATCGCTGATTTCCATTTCCTGCCCCCTTGAAAGAAAAAAAGATCCCCTCTACCCGGTCATTAAGGCGCAATATCCCGAATTCCGGACTGTCCCACAGTTTTCAATTGCCCCCGTCGGTCGTTTAGGCGGTTTCCGGCGGAGAAGGACAGCTTGCCTTCGGTTGTCCGGCCTGATTCCGGACGATCAAACCTTTCAGGTAGGCTACAGCTGCTTCTCGGGTGTCGAAAAGATTGGGGTCGCCGCCGATGTAGCCTTTATAAGCAAGCTGAGCATTGATTCGGGAAATTTCGAAACCGTAACGAGCGACGCCGCCGGGATACAGATACTTGTCCATCAACTCTATCATCCAGCGAGAGTATGCCTCGACTTCCTTCGGCTCGATGATGATATTGGAATAATCGGTCAACAGGTATCCCCGGCCGTCGCCGAGGAACCGTTTGACGGCCGCCATAATCACCTCACCCAGCATTTCCCCTTCGGCCAGTTTTGTGAGCCGGATGTGGCTGCGGGATGTCAGATGAACGATCCTGGTTTCCGGGTCGAATTTCACGATCAACTCTTCTGAATCAACCATATGCCCTCTGGATGCAAGCTCAGTTTTCAGAACGGTCATTTAAGGATTCGGCAACCCCGGGGTAATAATTAACCACCCGGGGCATTGAAGACACTTTTCGTATTGGTTTGGGGGAGCTGTTGACTCGGATAAGCCTGGAAGGGGGAATTCGAAACCGGGGGTCGTCGGGACGGGAAACCGTTCGGCTTCCTGCCCCTTATATCAATAAACGCCTATTTACTTTTGGTCGCCGGAGCTTCTACGGCCGCGGGAGCCGGTGCAAAACCCAATTTCACTTTGACCGCCTGTTCTATCTGAGCGGACAAATCGGGGTTCTCCTCAAGGAATTTCTTGACGTGCTCCCGACCCTGGCCGAGCCGCTCGCTGCCATAAGAAAACCAGGCCCCCGATTTCTCGATAATATCCTCCTTGACGCCGATATCCAGCAATTCGCCGATTCGAGAAATCCCTATGCCGTAGGTGATGTCGAATTCCGCTTCTTTGAACGGCGGCGCGACCTTGTTTTTCACCACCCGGACCCGCGTCCGGTTGCCGACCATGTCATCCCCTTCCTTGATCGAGGCGATCTTGCGGATGTCCACCCGGATCGTGGAGTAAAACTTGAGCGCATTGCCGCCGGTGGTGGTCTCGGGATTGCCGAACATGATGCCGATTTTCATCCGGATCTGATTGATGAAAATGACACAGGCTCGCGATTTGGAAATGACCCCGGTCAGCTTGCGCAAGGCCTGGGACATGAGCCGGGCTTGAAGGCCCATATGGGAATCGCCCATTTCCCCCTCGATTTCGGCCCTCGGTACCAGCGCCGCCACGGAGTCGATAACGGCAATATCCAGCGCGCCGGAACGAACCAGCGTCTCGGTTATCTCCAGCGCCTGCTCGCCGTTGTCGGGTTGGGCGATCAGCAAGTTGTCGATATCGACCCCCAACGCCCGCGAATATTTGGGGTCGAGCGCGTGCTCGGCGTCGATGAAGGCGGCCGTGCCGCCACGCTTCTGCGCCTCGGCGATGGCGTGCAGCGCCAGTGTGGTTTTGCCCGATGATTCCGGCCCATAGATTTCGATTACCCGACCGCGCGGGTACCCCCCCACGCCCAGCGCGAGGTCCAGCCCGAACGACCCCGTCGGGATCACCTCGATGCCGCTGGCGATGCTCTCGGAACCGAGTTTCATGACCGAGCCTTTGCCGAATTGCTTCTCTATTTGAGCGACCGCCGCGTCCAGCGCTTTCTTTTGATCAGCACCCTGAAGAGTCATATCCTCACCTTTATTTTAATATCTTCTGTTCCAGCTTTTCGTATATGGGCCCGCCGGGGGTCAAGGTTGACTTGACCAGGGCGATACGGTCCAATATAACCGGTTCGGTTGCGAAATTCAACTGTTCCGCATAGGCCGCCAGGGGGGAAGCATCGATTGGGAATTTGATTCGCCCCAGGGTAAGATGGGCCGAAAAGGGGCGCTTTTCCGGCTCGAACCCCAACGGTTTCAACTGCCGGTTCAACAACCCAGCCATCTCTGCCGCCGGTTCGACCCCGCTCAAACCCACCCAGATGACCCGGGGGTTCTTGAGGTTGGGGAAACCGCCCATCCGGTCGAGCGCAACGGTCAATGGCTTCCGCCCGGCCGCGGCCTTTTCCAATACCTGGCTGATCGGCCCGATCTTCTCCTCCGACGTTTCGCCGATAAACTTCAGCGTCAAATGAATGTTATCGGCTCCCACCCAGCGTACCCCTTTTACTCTGGGTTTCAGGTCGATGATTAAATCCTCCAGGGCCTTCTTGATTTCATTAGGAAGAAGTAACGCGATAAACAATCGCACCATCATCGCCACTATTCCTTCCGTGACCTCTGCTTCAAAGGTGAATTAACACTTCCGCCGCCAAAGCACTATCACATTTTTCGCCGTCATCAATCCATCAATGCCCGGCGGACCGCGTCCAGCGCGACCAGGACGGTCCGTTCCCGGACAATCTCGCGATCGCCCCCCATCAGGTATTTCTTCGAGGTCACCGCCTGTTCCGTCGCCAGTCCCACGAAAACCGTTCCGACCGGTTTGTCGGCCGTGCCGCCGTCGGGGCCGGCCACCCCGGTGACCGAAATCCCGATCGAGGCCCCGGTCAGCTTCCGCACGCCGCGAGCCATCGCCTCGGCCGTCTCCGCCGACACCGCCCCGACCGAGTCGAGCATCTCCCGAGGCACCTGTAACACATTCATCTTAACCTCGTTGGCATAGGCGACCACTCCGCCCAGGAAATACCGCGATGACCCCGGCACGCGGCTGATCCGCCCGGCCAACAACCCGGCCGTACAGGATTCCGCGGTCGCCAACGTCAACTGCCGTTCGACCAGCATACTGCCGACAACTGCTTCCAGTTCGCGGTCATCCTCGGTGAAGACGGCATCGCCGACCAGATTGCGGATCGTCGCGGCCGCCTGATCGACTCCGGTTTGGATTTCCTCGCGCACCGTCCCGGTTCCTTTGATAGCCAGATCGACCTTGCCGAACGCCGGCAAATAGGCCAGAGAGACGCCGTCGGACAGTTTCAACCCGGTCCGGAACTTCTCCGCCAGAACCGATTCGGGGACACCGATCGTCCGCACCAGGTGACGAAGGACGATCCGGTCGCCGGTTCGATCCCGAAGATGCGGTATCAACTCCTCGACCGTCATGGTTTCCATTTCGGCCGGCACGCCGGGCATGGAGCAGAAAAACTTGCCGTGTTCGTCGATGACGATCCCCAGCGCCGAACCGGTCCGGTTGGCCAAAAAACTCGCCCCCTGCGGCAAAAGCGCCTGGTTCTGGTTAATTGAAGGCATTTTCATGCCCCGGGCGGCGAAGCGCTTTTCCAGGTCGGCCAAAACGTTCTCGTGGAAGATCAGGTTGCGCTTGAACACCTTGCAGATCGCCTTCTTGGTGATATCATCGTCGGTCGGCCCCAGGCCGCCGGTGGTGATGATGATATCCGCCCGACGCAAGGCCAGGCCGAGCGCTTCCTCCAGACAGTCCATGTCGTCGGCGGCCGTGCTCTTGTATCGGACATCGATTCCGATCTCATCCAGCTTTCGGGCCAGAAAGGCGGAATTGGTATCTACCCGGGAGCCGCGCAGGAGTTCGTCGCCGATGGTCAAAATTTCTGCTATCATGACACCTTCCATAGTGTGGTACGTCAAAAGCCGAACCAGTGCAGATGCCTTAGCGCCGCCAGACCGATCTGGCAGGTCAAGTTGGTGTAAACGGCGGCGAAAACGTCGTCGAACGTCACCCCCCAGCCGCCGGGAAGGCTCTCGCACCGGTCGGCCGGATACGGCTTAATGACGTCATAAAAACGGAAGAAAACAAACCCCGCGATAAAAACATCCAGTCGCGCCGGAAGAAACAGCAGGCTGATAAACATCCCGGCCCATTCATC
>JAQVRW010000352.1 GCA_028700875.1 Candidatus Zixiibacteriota bacterium
CCCCGATGGCTCCCGGGTGTTGCGGTCCAAGATCGATATGGCCTCGGGCAATCTCAACATGCGTGATCCCACCATCTACCGGATCAAGCATGCCGAGCATCACCGGACGGGCGGCAAATGGTGCATCTACCCGATGTACGATTTCACCCATTGCCTGTCCGATTCGATAGAGCGGATCACGCATTCGATCTGCACGCTGGAGTTCGAGGATCATCGGCCGCTGTATGACTGGTTCCTGGATCAGCTGGGCGTGTATCATCCGCAGCAAATCGAATTCGCCCGTCTCAACCTCACCTATACCCTCATGAGCAAACGGAAACTGCTGCAACTCGTGCAGGAGGGACATGTCAGCGGTTGGGATGATCCCCGGATGCCCACCGTGGCCGGGCTGCGGCGGCGGGGATATACGCCGGAGGCTATCCGCGATTTCGCGACGCGGGTCGGCGTGGCCAAGCGGGATAGCACGGTGGATATCGCCCTGCAGGAGCATTGCCTCCGGGAGGACCTCAACCTGAGGGCGCAACGCGTGATGGCCGTGCTGCGGCCGTTGAAAGTGGTCATCGACAATTACCCCGAGGGCCAAATCGAGGATATGGAGGCGGTCAATAACCCCGAAGATCCGGCCATGGGCACGAGGATGGTGCCGTTTTCCAGGACCATCTTTATCGAACAGGACGACTTTATCGAAGACCCGCCCAAGAAATTCTTCCGGCTGGCGCCGGGACGCGAAGTGCGTTTGAAACATGCGTATTATATTACATGCAATAGTGTGGTTAAGGATGCCTCCGGAAAAGTAACCGAGGTTCATTGCACGTACGATCCCGAAAGCCGCGGCGGCGGCACGCCCGATGGACGCGAGGTCCGGGGGACGCTTCACTGGGTATCGGCGGCGCACGCGGTCCCGGCGGAGATTCGGCTGTACGATCATCTGTTCACGAAGGAAGATCCCGACGAAGATGGCGGAGATTTCCGGGCGCTTCTCAATCCCAAATCGCTGGAGGTATTGACCGGATGTATGGTCGAACCGTCGCTGGCGAAGGCAGAACCGGGACGGCCATGTCAATTCCTCCGTCAGGGGTATTTTTGTACCGACTCGGGCGATTCGCGGCCGGATCATCTGGTGTTCAACCGCACGGTTCCGTTGCGCGACAGCTGGGCCAAAATCCAAAAGGCCGGCCACTAAGCATCAGGCAGGGAAAATGACAGAAGGGGAGTATTATCATGCAGACCAAGATTGAAAAACTGAAGCTTGAAATAACCAAGCTCGAGGATCAACTGGAAAAGGATCATTTTCGCGGCATCGTCGACAAGGCCAAGGTGGAGCAGAACTACAGCCGGCTGAAACGGCTGCGGCGCGAATTGAAAGAACTGGAAGATGAACAGGGGAAATGACCGAAGTCGCCCCCAACCGAGGATATTGATTGTATGACCACGATCAAATTGTCGGGCAAAGAACTTCTGAAAAGGGCCATCAAAGGGGAGCAGGACGGCGTTCGTTTTTATACCTACGTGGCCGGCAAAGCCGTCAACCCCGAGGCCCGGAGGAAACTGACCCGGCTGGCCGAGGACGAGACGCGTCATAAACGTACGCTCGTCGAAATCTTCACGAGCATCTATCACGAAGAAGTCGGGGACCTTCCCGGGGAAGGGATCGGCCCATTGGCCCGCGTTCTGGATACGTCCAAAATCGACGAGTTGAAAAGCGAGATGCAGTTTATCGATTTGGCCATCCAGGCGGAACTGGCAACGACCAACTTCTACAAGGACGGCGCCAAAACGGCCGAAACCGCCGAGCTGAAAACGTTGTACCAGTCGATGGCGGACGAGGAATACCAGCATTTCGAGTTGCTGCAGGCCGAGAAGGATGCTCTCGGCGGCAACTACTACTGGTTTGCCTATGACGGCACTTCCCCGATGGAAGAGTAATTCCCTCGGGGTTGCGGCAACACAGTGGCCGGCCGCTATGGCCGGTTCGGGGAGACGCCATGGAATTCAAGTGCACGCAATGCGGGTATGTACACGATGGGGACGCCCCGCCCGAGGTTTGTCCCATCTGCGGCGCGGACAAAGCGAAATTCATCAAGCGCCAGGGAAAGCTGCGGCTCGATATCGAGGGGGACTCATGATGCTCAAGGTCAGCGATACCGCGCCCGATTTTACTCTGCCCGGACATAAAGGGGGCCAGGTGGCCCTGTCTCGTTTCCGGGGACAGAAAAATGTCGTTCTGGCTTTCTATCCTCTGGACTGGACCCCGGTCTGAAGCGACCAGATGCCCGCCTACCAGGCCGAGACGGCCCGGTTCGCGGCGCTCGACACCCAGGTGCTGGGGGTCTCGGTCGATTCGGTGTTCAGCCATATCGCCTGGGCGGAATCGCTGGGCGGGATCGATTACCCCTTGTTATCCGATTTCTGGCCGCACGGCAAGGTCGCGGAAATGTACGGCGTCCTGACCGACGCCGGGCATACCGAACGAGCCATCTTCGTCATCGATAAGAACGGCGTCATCCGCTACATCGATCATCATGACATCGAAGAAACCCCCGACAACGAAGTGCTATTCAAAGTCCTGGCCGACCTCAAGTAGGGGGCGTTTTCGTTCATCCGACCCTGCCGCCTGCGTACCACCAGAATGAGATAACCCTCAGGCCCGTTAGCCGATTACTTTGTATGCGCGATGACACTTGACCCGATTCCCCCGGTATAATACCTTATGGCCTTGATTGCCGGTTTTTCCCATAAGTCGGCCCCGGCCTTCGTATATTGTTGGATATAGGAGCAATGTTTCGAATGTACTTTGCGGTCCCTGATAAATATCGCGAGGCGACGCTTCCCGAACTTCGGGAGATGGTGTTGGAAGCCAGGCGCCGGTACGGTAAGAGTATGACGATTCTGGCCCATCACTATCAACGCCTTGAGATTACGGAGGTGGCCGATTTCATCGGCGATTCCTACGAATTATCGCGGGTGGCCTCGGAACGGAAACAGTCCGAACATATCGTCTTTTGCGGCGTCCATTTCATGGCCGAATCGGCGGATATCCTGTCGGCCGACTACCAGAAAGTCTATTTGCCCAATCCTCTGGCCGGGTGCCCCATGGCCGACATGGCCGACATCGACGACGTCCTGGGAGCCTGGCAACGCCTGACCGACATCGGCGTGGCGCCCCGGGCCCTTCCGTTGTCGTATATGAACTCGGCGGCGGAGTTGAAAGCGTTTTGCGGGCGGCAGGGAGGACTGATCTGCACGTCATCCAACGCCAGGGCGGCTTACGAGTACATCTATGCTCGGGCGGACAAGCTCTTCTTCTTTCCCGATGAAAACCTCGGATACAACGTCGGCCGGAAGATGGGGATTCCCGATGACCAGATCGTGGTCTGGGATTTCCGCGTCGACAATGGCGGCATCGATCCCGACCGTCTGCGCAACGCCCGCCTGATCCTCTGGAAAGGGCATTGCCACGTGCATACCAATTTCCGGCCGGAGCATGTCGACGAAGTCCGCAGCCGCTATCCCGGCGTCAAGGTCGTCGTCCATCCCGAATGCGTCTGGGGCGTCGTGGACAAGGCCGACGCCGTCGGCTCCACCAAATTCATCGTCAACTATATCGACGAACAACCGCCCGGTTCGATCATCGCCGTCGGGACCGAAATCAATCTGATCAACCGCATGGCGCACAACCATCCTGACAAAACCATTTTCGAACT
>JAQVRW010000353.1 GCA_028700875.1 Candidatus Zixiibacteriota bacterium
TTTGCCGCTCCCGCCGAACATCCGCTCGATGGAGGCATAGGTGATGGAGGGATTGAAGTCCAAAATGCACATTCCCTCGAGGGGCTCGGCGCTGAAGGTATACGTGCACGACGGCGACACCAGGGACATGATGAACTCCGAATACGTGATCTGGTCCACGGAGATCAGATCCACGTCCACCATGGCGCGGTGGACGTTCGAGAGGATGGAGCTCACGTGTCCGGCGAAGTTGTCGTGCATGCTCTCCAGCGTGCGCAACTGATCCTTGGATACGCGGTTGGGATGTCGGAAATCGTACACCACCACCGACCGCAGTTTCTCATCCGGCACGTCGGAGGACTTCTCCGGAGTGTCGCTGGATGATACCGTCGACAGGAGGGCATCGATTTCGGCTTGCGTTAATATCTTGGCCACGGTTCTTCTCCGTTACTGCAATACAAACTCGGTAAAATAGACGGCGGTGATATCGCCGGCTTTCAACAGTTTCTCCGCCCGTTGCTTGATCAGCTTCCGCAAAAGCTCCCGCTGGCGGAAATCGGTCAACTCCGTGATCGATTGGGAGGAGAGAATGGTGATCAGGGCATCCCGGATGACCGCCTCCCGTTCGGCGAATCGGGCGCCGGCCTTGCTGTTGCCCAACTCAAAGCCGACCGAGGCCGACAGATACCTGGTCCCGCCCGTTCCGGCGGGATTCACGATGATCTCGCCGATCATGCAGATATTCCCCGATTGCTTCTTCTCGCCCTCGGATGGTTCCTTCTCGCCGGCCGAGGAACTATCGCCGGCTTCTTCCGTCTGCTCAAGAGCCAGCTCTTCGGCCACTTTCTCCGGAGCTGCTTCGGTCGTCGCCGGACCGCGGGAGGCCATCGGCACGACGACTTTCAGCGTGACGAAATACGCCGCGACGATGATGGCGACCACGACGCCGGCATAGATCCCGTACTTCTTCACCAGGCCGATCAGGCGGGAGGGTTTCTTTTCCTCGACGGTCTCGGTTGTCACCACGGTTTTGTCGATATCAGCCATCGTTGTCCCTCCGAACCGGATCGGCTTCCTTCGGGGCGGGGCGCCCCGAAGAAAGCCGCTTGAATTCCGCTACTCGTCCAATCACCGTATCGATCGACTCTTTGATCATGATCTTCTTCCCCGTCACCAGCGAGATGATCGTGTCGGGCAAGGCCTCAACGAACTCGATCAGATCGGCGTTAATGACCAGCTCGTTCCCATTGAGTCGTGTCACTTTAATCATGCTCTAATCCTTACCGCTTCAAGTTCACCAGCTCTTCGAGCATGCTGTCCGAGGTGGTGATGATCCGGGAGTTGGCCTGGAATCCCCGCTGGGCGGTGATCATGCTGGTGAACTCCTGGGCGATATCGACGTTGGAGGACTCCAGCGCGCCCGAAGTGATCGAACCGGAGATGGTCTCGCCGGCGACGCCCTGGATGGCCTCACCGGAGTTGGCCGACACCTGATAACAATTGCTTCCGGCCCGCACCAGACCGCCTTCGTTGCTAAAGCCGGCCAGGATGACCTGTGCCAGAGTTCTCGACACGCCGTTTGAAAACATTCCGGTAATGACGCCGCCCGAATCAACGGAAATCTCTTCCAGGATGCCCATGCCGTAACCGTCCTGCTGGATGGCCGAGGCCGTAAACGGCGAGGCAAACCCGGTCAAGCCGTCGAATTGGCCGGTATCACCGGCATTGATCTGAATATTCATCGTACCGGCGCCGTTGCCCGGATCGAAAGACAGTGAATTGGCGCCGCCGTCGTATTGGAATGACAGAAGCGACCCGTCGGGGTTAAACCGCACCGTCCCGGAACCGCCTTCAAGAATGGTTTCGCTGCCGGGCAGAGTCACATTCCAGTCCCACAAATTGTCGGTACTGGTCTTGGTGAAGGTAACGATCAACGTATGCCGCCCACCCTGGGAATCATAGCTCGTGATGGACGTGGAATGCTGCGTCGCGGCGGTGTCGATTACCAGATTTCCGGCCGTCAAACCGTTCGAGGCTTTGACCGTCACCCCGTCGGTGCCCAGGCCGGTGATTCCGACCGCCATGCCGGAGTTGTCGTCAACCTCGATCCCCAATTGGACCGACGCCTCGGCCGCATCCCCGGTCGGAGTAAACGTATCGATGGCGACGAATGTATTATCCAGGCCGCCGGTCGAAGCCATGCCGGCTCCCGACAGACCGAACAGACGATTGATGATATTACCATGGGTGGCATCGGTGGCGGCGCCGGCCGAACTGGTCACATTGAAAGTGCCGTTTTCGCCGGCTTTGGTCCGCTCGACAACGATCTGCACATTGGCCGGATCGGTGGTATCCAGACGGCAATCGACACCGGCGATCTCATTGATCGCCCGCACGACATCATTGACCGTGGACTGCAGAGTCAAGCCATTGATGGGCGTGGTGGTCGTCCCGTCGACGGTAATGGTGAGGCCCGTGACGTCATCGACGCCCATATCGGCCAGAGTCATGCTGCCGAGCATGGCGCCCGAACCATTGGCGCCGGTAAAGGCTGATTTGACCGCCTGAATGCCGGTAAGGACGACGCTATGAGTGCCGCCCGCGCCATTCAGAGCCGTGCCGGACACCTGGTCGATGCCGGTTGTTCCTTCAGCCACCAGCGATGCCACCGAGTCGGTGGCGGCGCTGTTAAGATTGTTGGCCAGGGTGAGGACACCGGTCTCATGAGCCGGATCCTGCTGACCGAACGGCAGGCGGATGTCGCCGACAGTGGAGATGGCCGGAATCACACCGTCGGCGCCGGCCATACGTCCCTGGACTTTCATCCCCGTCCCGGGATCGACCAGATAGCTGTTGGCATCGAATCCGAATGCGCCTGCGCGGGTGTACGATAACCCTCTGCCGTCGGACAGAATAAAGAAGCCGTCGCCCTGGATCGCCATGTCGGTTATTTGGCTGGTCGTTTCCAGCCCACCCTGTTGAAAGAGGGTATCCACTGAAGCGACGGTCATTCCCAGGCCCATCTGGACCGGATTGGTTCCGCCGGAAATCGACGAAGGCCGTCCGGCCCCTTTCAGGGTCTGAACCAGCGATTCCTGGAAAGTCACCCGGCCCGATTTGAAGCCGATGGTGTTGATGTTGGCGATGTTGTTGCCGATCACGTTCATCTTCGTTTGATGGTTGCGGAGACCGGAGACACCGGCATACAGTGAACTCATCATATCGGTACTTCCTCCTCGCGGAGATCGGCCCCCCCGCACAAGCGGGGTCCAGCCGTTCGCGTGTTATGTGTTTCCATGGTTTTCATCTTGTCATCGTCTCACAGAATGACGGCGCTGTCGATAGCCGTGAAGACGCCGTCCCGTAAATTGTCCCGATCGAAGGCGGTGATGACGGTCCGGTTCTTCACCGAAACCACATAGGCCGCCTCGTCCGACAGCACCAGCGACTCGCGGGCCCCCTTGGCCTCGGCCTTGTCGATGGCGGTCGATAATGCATCCAGCTTGGTCTGATCCAACGTCACCCCGCGCGAATGAAGCCGGGCCTGAGCATGGGCCGAAAAGGTCACGCCCCGACTCTGCTTGATCGTTTCGTTCAGAGTGGCCTTGAAATCGGTGGTGGAAGCCGCGGCCTTCGGATTGTCGCGGCGCGCCGTTTCCGGCCGCTGGACGATTTCCGGAAGCTGAACATTCCGGTATGCAGAGGCCTTCAGCATGGCTAGC
>JAQVRW010000354.1 GCA_028700875.1 Candidatus Zixiibacteriota bacterium
GGAGCATGTTCCTGAACGGGATTCGGGGACTGTTTGGTGGCCGTTGAGGTGAATAAAAAATGGATCTGATAATTCTAGTAATTTTTGGGGCCGCGTTTATCTTTATGGTTATGCTCTCGGTGATCATCATCGGCTACGTCTGGTTACAACCGGTGATCCCCTACCTGCGGGCAAAACTGCAGAAACGCGATATCGTGATCATGATCGGGAAGGACAGCAAAGTCCGGCTCATTCCGGCGAAATACTCGTCCGGGGTGTATACCACATCGACCCCGCCGTATTCATTCATTCAGCGGCAGCCGATTGCGTATCGGTTTGGCGAACTGAACGCGGTCTTCGTGCACGACGGGTGGGGCGTGGTCGTGGATCCCGATATGGCGGAAGCGGCTCGGGTACTGGCGGACAACGGGATCACGACCTACGAGAAACTGGAGAAGTCGCTGAACGAAGGAACGGTGAAAGATGCCGACAAGATCCGGCTACACGCGTTCAAAGATGTGGATTTCCATTCGCTGTTGAACTATGTTGGGGACGTGACCCCGACGCAGGTGCGGGCGCACATCGACGAGATGTTGGCGTCGTACATCGAAGAATACAAGAATCTTGGCGAGAAGTCGTCCGGCGGCAACATGATGATCATAGTGATCCTACTCGTCGTGGCCATCGGCGGGTTCTTCGTGATGAAAGGTATGGGAATGTTCTGATCCCCATCACCCGTTTTTTTTTTCGTTCGCCGGTTCCGGGCAGAACCCCACACCAATCGTCCAATTGTAGCAATTCGATCTCTGCATCGGACAAATAATGTGGTTCTAAATCGAATTTACTCCGCGCAAAACTTTTATATCGCTATCTTGATAATAGATAACACGCGAGGTGTGGAGTTTGCAATATTCAAAACAGGATATCGATGCCATGCGGGATCGGGATACCGCCACGATCGAAGCGGGTTCCTTCGATGCGGCGACGATCGTCGATGATGCGGGCGAGTTTGTCGGCGAGATCCCGGAAGAGCAGATGTTGCGCGACAGCAAAGCCCTGGAATCCCTGAATATCGATCGGTTGGTGGAAGGATTACGGGGCGACCGGCGTGTGGGGAAACGCGAACGGTCGTTGAAGATGTTGATGCTCCAGTGGATCGCGAAGTATCGCAACAAGCGCCGGTACCTGGAACGGCCGGAACGGATCAAGCAGAAACCGTCCTGGTTCGAGGACGCGTTGGCCTTGTTCCCGGAGAATGAGCTGTCGACGGAGATGAAAACCAGTATTCGCCGGTACCAACAGGAACTGGACAGTTACAAGAAGATGCAGATGGCCGAACGTGGGATCGAGGAGGCGACGGTCGAATACGGCGCGCCCCCGGACTACGACGACGTGCCGAACATCGGTTTCGACGGGGAACAGGATATCCAGAACTTCGATATCCGAGCCGCGCAGCAATCGATCCGGCGGTCAGCGCAGATGGAGCCGAAAGACGATATGGCGGAGATCCGGGAGATTGCCCCGCCGGCCGACCCGTCGCCGTATCCGTCGGCATCGTCGCATCCCGCAACCGTGGCCCCGCAGCAACCGCAGCAACCCCCGCGTCAGGCCGGGGTCGGCAACCTTGCCACTATCCTGTATCGGGGGGCCGGACCCCGGACGCAACAGCATGGCGGGATCCAGTCGATCATCTACAGCGGGGCGCCCGCGGCCCGAAACAGCACGCCGACCAGGAACCCGGTCGACCGGAAACCCGCGAAGAAGCGGAAGAACGGTGGGAAGGCACGGAAAACGGCGCCCGTCCCCGCCGTTCCCACCATCCGGGTGCCCGGAGGGATCGCTATCCCGCGCCTCGGTCGGCCGCTTACTGCGATGCATCGTCCTCGTGCGCTCGCAATGCCCTCCATTCGGTCTACCCCGCCCCTGCCCACGATTCCCGTCGCCGGGAATGCCGGGATCGCCACCACGAAATCCGCGATCGATCAGGTGCGGCGACAGAGCAAGATGTCGATGGGGTCCCTGAACGTGTCCCAGTCATCGGTCGGTCTGATCGGACAGGCGATGGGTGATATTCGGACCGGGTTCCGGGAGACCGCGATGATCACCACGTCGCTCGGGAAACCGCACCGGCCGAACCAGGGACTGGGTAACCCGGCATCGTTTCGGATGCAGCCGGGCGAACTGGCGCCGCCCGACATCCAGCCGATGGAGTTTGATTTTCGGATCGGGCGTAAGAAACGGACCCGGTCGAAACCGGCCGACCCGACGGACTACGACGATCTCGCCTATTTCGAGGAGGAGTAGATGGCCGGCGAGATCATGGCCCCGTCGGTCAGCACGGCAGTGATGGATTCAGCGACTCAGTCAGCCCCGGGCACCTCGATCACGGCTCAGGTGCAGCAGGAGCATGTGATCACCAACCTGCAACAACAGGCTGACGACGTGCTGGCCCGGGAACGGGACCGGTCCCGACAGATGTCCCGTCTCGGTGGGGGCGGGTTCACGTCGCAGGGGGGGCCGGAACAGGAGTTACGGGAACTGCGCAAAAGTTTCTCGACGATGCAGACGAAAGACGCGCCCCGAAAACTCGCCGGGAAACAGGCTATGTCGATGAGCAACCCGATCGAGGGCGCGGCCAAAAAGATCAACCAGTGGTTCTATACTGCGGCGGTGAAAGAGCAGCAGGAGAAAGGCGCGATCCGGCATCAGGTCTATATCGCGTCGATGGAGGCGATGCGAAAGGCGATGCGAAAACAGGTGGAACAGGAACGGCAGGTGCAACTGCTCGGGAGCGGTGACCGGCTCAACGAAGGCAGCCCGGGCGATGCGTTTGCCCCGCTGACGATGCCGGAACCGGCCAACGCACAAGAGAGTCTGGATTGGTGGAACAAGAATATCGCGTCTGCCACCGACCCCACCCGGCCCCATGTGAACACGTGGCAGGAGTATCAGGCCGTCATGGGGATGGCTAAGGCCGAACAGAGCCGGGCAAACGTTCGTCTGCATCCGGAAGCCTACATCCCGACCCCGTATGTCGACCAGATGATGGATCAGGGGGTCTCGTTCAACACGATCGCTAATACCGCGGCGTTCGATTGGGATACAGGAAGAATCAATGTCGCGGACGCGAGAGGGATGCAGATCGGGTCGTTCGTGCCCGGTGGAGGAGAGATCCCGGGTCTGGTGAACCGGGGCGGCGACTACCTGATCGGGATGATGACCCAGATGGGGCATGCCGACCAGATTGCGAAAGCCGGAGTGATGGACCAGGCGGCGATCGATTCTCTGAAAGGCAGTCTGAGCATGCTGGATACCGTCCAGCAGCGGATGGGCCAGACCATCTCGCCGACCACCGGGTCCTCGTTCGCCTTACCGGAAAATTTGCAGCGTGACTATGATGCGTGGCGGACGGCCCGGGGCGCGGACGTTGCCGGGGCCGAAACCTACCAGCGGGCGGCCGCCGACCAAACGGCCCGGTCGCCTGCGGCATCGATGGACGCGCAATCGCGCGACACGCCGATACCGACCGGATCTCCGGTCACCATCCCGACCGACGGGATGGCGGCGGCGACCGGGGCGGCCCAGACGCTGAAGACGCTGGTGAACCAGCCGTCGATCGGGTCGGCCGCGGCCGGCGGTCTCCTCCGGGAGGCCGATATCAATCTGGGCCCCCTGCCGATCGGGGCCGGGGTCGGGGCGGGAGCGATCCTG
>JAQVRW010000355.1 GCA_028700875.1 Candidatus Zixiibacteriota bacterium
ATTGGTCACGACCGTCTTGTTTTCCAGCGGAAACAGTTTCTCTTTCGGGAAACCATCGGCCAAAAGCGCCCGGACAACTCCTTCCACCTGCCACGGCTGAGAGGAACAGGCCGGAAAATACTTCGTCCAGGACAGATTCAATTTCAGGACGGTATCGACGGAAAAATCCAGACCGCTTTTATATCCCGCCAGGGCCAGCAGACGATGATAGTCATCGAGAACGGTCTCCGGGGATGTCTTTATGACTGCGACTTTTGCTTTCATAAATGTGCTTTCATCTTCCCGCCTTCGGGACCTTCAATATACTCCCGAATCGGCCCGAAATCAAATTCATCCAGAAGCCGGTCGATCTTCCTTTCCATGACGGAAAGGTTGCCATACTGTCGAAAGCGGTTTTTTAAATCGAGTTTGACCCTGGGAATATTCGGATTCAGTTCCCAGGGGTGAAAATAAACCATAGCCGGCAGCCGCCGCCGATTCAACCGACGAATCCCCCATCGGGTGAACCAGTACGGAAAGTGCCGCAACCATCCTCCGCCGGCGACCGCAATCCTTCGGCCCATGACATAGACGGTCGAGGCGGGAAATTCCAGCAAACCCCGCCCGGAAGGAAGGGCCACCGTGTGCGGTTTGACCGGGGCCCCCGGATCGCCGTAGATGTCATGATGGATGGGGTAGATCGAGGAATCATAGCGGAATCCCAGATCGGCCAAAATTTCATACGCCCAGGGCATGTCCCGCCGCATACCCCAACTGGGCGAGCGATACCCCGTCGGCGTAACGCCGCAGGCCTTGACGATGGCTGCCAGCGCCATTTCGGTATCATGCCGAAACTGCGACGAGGTCATGGAGGAAACCATACGATGATGGTAACTGTGGCAGGCGATCTCATGTCCGTCGGCGGCCACCTGGGCGACCAGTTCCGGATAATGGTCGGCCACCCAACCGAGGACAAAAAACGTGGCCTTGGTGTTGGTCCGTCGGAGTTTATCCAGCACCCGGTCGGTGCTCTCCTCCACGACCGAAGTCAAGGTTTCCCACTGCGAAGTCTGAAAGACGTCGCGGAATATCTCGACACAGAACCAGTCTTCCAGGTCAACCGTGAGGATATTTTTCATGAATGCGGCGGCTCGTCCTGCTGTTGTTTATACTCATGCCCATAATACGCTTCCCGGTAATAATACGGCAGGATATTGGTGAAGTTATTGAGAACAATGCCCAGGAAATTGGTATGGCTGTTTTGCAACAGGGTCACCGCCCGTTTGACCACCTCGCGCTGGGTGGATCCGGCCTTGACCACCAAAATGACTCCATCCATTTCCGACGCCAGCAGCATCGGGTCGGACACCGGAAGGACCGGCGCGCAGTCCACGAGAATCAGATCATAGTAAAACCGGACCTCTTCCAAAAGTTTATGGATGGCGGCCGAATCGAACACCTCAGTCGGCTGTTCGACGGCCTTTCCGGCCGTGATGACATCCAGATGTTCGGCGGCGGTTTTCTTGATAATGTCCTTGACGCGGGCGTTCTGGGTGAGAATCTCGACCACGCCTTTCTCCCTCGGAAGAGAAAACAGGCGGTGCAACGTCGGGCGCCGCAGGTCACAGTCGACCAACAGGGTCTTGCGCAGCTTAAGGCGGGCGGCGGTCATGGCCAAAAATGACGCTATCGTGGATTTCCCCTCGGCCAGCACGGCGGATGTGATGAGAATGGTCTTGGCCCGTTTCCCGGCGGGGTTGTGATTGAGATTATGCAGCAACCGGCGGAATTCGGTCGCGTACAGCGACTCCGTGTCGAAGTATTCGAGAACGTTGAATTTTTCGGTGGCTTGCGTCATAATGTCCTACCGCTCTCCCTATTCCTGAACGTCGTCCCTGGTGATATCCGAAACCACTGTTTTCAAGTCCGACGAAAACTTTTCCGCCAGTTTGAGACCGTTCTCCGCCTTCTTCAACTGGGGATTGATGGCCGTGGTTTCCCGCAGTTGTTCGATCCCCTGCCGCCAGCAAACCGTCGCCTGATGCAAATAGCACAAAGCCAATTCATGATGCAAATCGACGTAGGTCGGATTTTTCTTCAATTCTTCCTGCAGGTAGGAGATACGGTCCAGCAGCGATTTCTCCCCGCCCCCTTCCAGATACAACAAAAACCGCAGGTACAAGCCGGAAAATTCCTGCCGCAGGATTTCGCGCCGCTGTTCCCGGACAGCCTTGAAGAGATTCAACGCCCGTTGCAGGTCACCCTGCTTGAGGACCGCGCAGGCTTCGGCGAACTGGGCGGTTTTGAGATCCCCCGCCACCGCCGTCGCCCGGTTCAAGAAGTCCACGGTTTTATCCAGCAGATTGGCGTACAATTCGAAATCTTCCCGTTTGATGGCGTTGGCGATATAGGCGATGGCCAGATTGAAATGTGCGTCGGCGTAATAGATGTTCAGCTTGCGAGCGGTTTCGAACTCCTCCACCGCCCGGCGGCAAAAACCGGCTTCCAAAAGCGCTTCTCCGTAGTTGTTGTGATAGTCGGCGTACCCTGGACGCAATTCCACGGCCCGCGCCAGCGCCTTGACCGCTTCGTCATGTCGTCCCTGGAACAACCGGGTCATGCCCAGGATGTTGGCCGCCTGATGATGGTCCCGTTTCAATTCGAGCACGGACGACAGCAGCGACCCGGCTTCTTCCAACAGACGTTTATAATGGAACGCCACTCCCAGATGATACATCATGTCGACATCGCGGCCCCGCAAAGCCTTGTCATGGGCCGCCAGGAGTTGTTCCAGTTCGCCCTTCTTTTCGTCGTGGGCGCTTTTGACCAAAGCCAAAACTTCCTCCTCGGAGGCCCTTCCGTTATGGGGCCGCCGGGAAACCTCGAGCACCTCGCCGTCGACAAAGACCGATGACACGATGGCCATTTTCCCCGAATCATTGACCGTCTGCACCATGAATTCCTTGTCGTTGACCGCGACCGTGCTTTTCAAACGAAAATTTTCCATACTTCGACCTAATCGACCTTAACTTTCCCCTTGATGGAGGCAATGGCCGGTATCGTCGCCAACACCGGCATGCTCAGGAAGTTTTCCACCTCTTCGATTTTCTTGAAGGAATTATCCAGCAGCTCGGCCATCACGGCGGCGGCGCCGCCGATGACCAATCCCAGGATCGCGCCCAGAATCGTGATTTTCAGCCGGTTCGGTTTCACCGGCTTGAGCGGCACCGAGGCCGGCTCCATGATCCGGTATTTCGATTCCGACTCGCCCCGCATCAACGACTGGGAAATTTCCGATCCCGTCAACTGTGATTGAAACTTTTCATAGACCTGTCTGGCCGAACTGACCTCGTTTTCCAGATTGCGCATCTGAATCTCGTACTGCGGGGCATAGGCGATCCGGCTGCGCAGGGTGCTCAGGGCGACCTGGAAGGAGTTCAGTTTTTGACGGAAGGCCATTTCCCTGGCCTGGAGCGAAAAGAAATTGGTCAACTGTTTTTTGTCCGCGGCCGGGGAGCCGGCGAACTGCCGCTCCACCAATCCCGAGATCACCTTTTCCAGGTCCTGCAGATCGCGCGATATTTTCAGCCCGGCGTTGATCACCTTGGGATCGGACCAGGTGTATTTCGACATGAAATCGACCAACCGCTGCGTTTCGGCGTTGATGTCCGCCACCAGTTGATCGTACTGGGCGTTGG
>JAQVRW010000356.1 GCA_028700875.1 Candidatus Zixiibacteriota bacterium
CCTCGTCGAGAATCCCTCGGAAAATCTGCGAACTGTTGCAGCCGATTGAATCGGGCAGCGGTTCGTTCCACGTCCCGGCCAGCCGATCGGAAAGGTCTTTGGACAGCATCGGCCGAAGACCGACCCGTTCGGCGCCCATCGAATTGGCGTGCGACGCCAAAATAACCGCCTTGCCGTCTTCGACTCCCAACAGATTGGCCAAATTATAGAGCGCATTGCCGATCTGGTAACGCTGGGTGGAGACGGTCAGATAATCGCCGGCCAGGATGAACAGGTTGCCGGCCGAAGTTAGTTGACGGGCCAGGGCATTGATTCGCTCTGTGGAAATGCCGCAAACGTCGGCCGCTTCGGTCAGTGAACGCGGCGTCAATTGGGACTTGATTTCGGCGGCTTTGGCCCCGGCAAGCTTTTTATACAACTTCTGATCGATCATCGCATGCAGCAACGCAACGACGAAAGCCGTCTCGGTATCCGGACGGTAGATCAATTCATCGATGGAAATGTCGGCGGACTTGGTTATCACCGGGTTGGCGGTGAATATTTTCGCGCTATTCTTGCGGTATGCTTTGCGCAGGCGCAGGTTGACGATGGGGTGATCCTTGATGAGATTGGAGGCGAAAACCAGCACGGTATCGGCCTTTTCCAACTCGGCTATTTTGAACGGGGCTGTGTAGAGACAGTTGTATGCCTCGGTCACATCGCCTTCTTTGAGAGCGATATAATCCTGACGATAATCCACCGAATTGGAGCGTATCACGGTGCGGAAAAACCGGTTGAACAGGTGCAGCGTTTCGGTCGACTGGTTTCCTCCGGCCAGCCCGGCGATACAGACGGAACCTTTCTTGTCCTTGATATCGCGGAACCGGCGCGCGACCGTTTCCAGCGCCTCGTTCCAGGTCGCGGGAACCTGCCGCCCTTCGCGTTTGATCAACGGCGCCTTCAACCGGTCGGCAGAATTGACATACTGGTAACCATACCGGGCGATATCGCAGATCCAACCCTCGTCCACATCATCGTTGCGCCGCGAGGTGGCCCGGAAGATTTGCCGATGGTCGTACCAAAGTTTGATATTCTGGCCGTCGGCATCGTAGGGGGAGATGGAATCGGCTTGTTTGGTGAGCCAGACCCGCACCTTGTATCGCCAGTCGGTGTTGGTCAGCGCGCCGACCGGGCAGATTTCCACGACGTTGCCGGAATAAAGGTTGTCGATCTGTTCGCCCGGCGCGGCGTCGATTACGGTATTGTTGGCCCGCTGGTACGCCCCCAGATCGTATTCGCCGGCGATTTCCTTGTTGAACCGGACACATTTGAAACAGGTCACGCAACGGTTCATGTTGCGGATGATTTCCGGGCCGATCCGTTTGTCGTCGAAAGTCGTCTTCGTTTGTTCGTCGATCACCCGCAGCTTGGGAAACGTAAAGCGCGATTTATCGGTTCCGTGTCGGAAGGTGACATCCTGCAGGTCGCATTCGCCCCCCTTGTCGCAGGTGGGGCAGTCCAGCGGATGATTGAGCAGCAGGAATTCCAATACCCCCCGGCGGGCCTTGATGATCCGGTCGCTGGCGGTGGACACGACCATCCCTGGGGCGACGGCGGTGGCGCAGGAGACGACCGGCTTGGGCATCCTCTCGATATCGACCAGACACATGCGGCAGGCGCCGATCGAATCCAGCTTGGGATGCCAGCAGAAAGTCGGGATATCGATCCCGATACTCTGCGCCGCCTCGAGCACGGTCGTGCCTTTGGCGACCGTGACCTGTCGGCCGTCGATGGTCAGAGTGACATTGTCGTTATCGTTGTCGGCCATACCGCTCACGCCAAAGGATAACTGGTTTTGACCAGACAGGTCTTGTTGTCTATATGATACTCAAACTCGTTTCGGAACAACTTGATGATCGATTCCGTCGGCATCACCGCGGCATCTCCCAAGGGACAGATCGTCCGGCCCATGATGTTGCCGCAGACGTCCAGAATCAGATCGATATCTCCCGGCCGGCCCTCCCCGCCTTCGATCCGATTGATCAACTGTTTGAGCCAGGCGGTCCCCTCGCGGCAGGGAGTGCATTTGCCGCATGATTCGTGTTGAAAAAAATCGATCAGCTTCATCGCCGTCCAGACCATGCAGGCGCCGTCATCGATGACGATGATCGCCCCCGAACCGAGCATCGATCCGGCCTGAGCCATCGATTCGAAATCCAGCGGCGTGTCGATCTGGTGCGGCAGCAGCAGCGGGGTCGAGGCGCCGCCGGGGATGATCGCCTTGAGGGTGTGCCCCTCGGGCACGCCCCCGCCGAGATCATTGATGACATACGATAACGGGACGCCGAGATCGACCTCATAGTTGCCGGGCCGTTTGACATTGCCGGACAGCGAGAAGATTTTGGTGCCGGGGGATTTTTCGGTGCCATGCGAGCGGAACCAATCCGGGCCGCGATTGATGATATACGGCACGTTGGCCAGGGTCTCGACGTTGTTGACCACGGTCGGACAGCCGTACAATCCCTCGACCGCCGGGAAGGGCGGGCGAATCCGCGATAGGCTCCGGTCTCCTTCCAGCGAGGATAACAACGCTGTTTCCTCGCCGCAGATATATGCCCCGCCGCCGGTATGTACGACCAGGTCGAGGTCGTACCCGGAGTCGAGGATGTTGCGGCCGAGGTAGCCTTTGGCGTATGCCTCGGCCACGGCTTGTTCCATCCGGAAGGCGGGATAGACGAATTCGCCGCGAACATAGATGAACGCCTGATGAGCCTGGATGGCATAGGCGGCGATGATGATACCCTCGACCACCAGATGCGGGTCGCGCTCCATCAAGACGCGGTCCTTGCAGGTTCCCGGCTCGGATTCGTCGGCGTTGCAGCAGAGATATTTCGGTTTGGGGGTGTCCCTGGGAACGAAACTCCATTTCATCCCGGCCGAAAACCCGGCGCCGCCTCGTCCGCGCAGGCCGGACTTCCTGACAATATCAATCACCTCGTCCGGTTTGTAGTCGCGCAGGACTTTGGGCAGGGCCTGATACCCGCCGTTTTTGACGTACGTCTCGATACGGTGCTGTTCCGGCTGGTCGACATGTGTGAACAGGACCTTTTCCATTATCGGTTATCCTGTTCTTCCTTGGCGCGCAGGTCGGCGATGATCTCGTCGACCCGGGCGCGGGTCAGGTTCTCATAATACGTATCGTTGATTTGCATCGTCGGGGCGGTGGCGCACCCGCCGAGGCATTCCACCGCGATGAGCGTAAACAGCTTGTCGGGCGTGGTCTCGCCGAGGGCGATTCCGAGTTTTTGTTCGATATAGGCGATCAGGTTGTCGGCCCCGCGCAGCGAGCAGGAGATGTTATGGCAAACCTGGATCAGGTACCGTCCCACCTCGTGCTTGGGAAACATCGTGTAAAACGACGCCGCCTCGGCGATTTCGATATAGGGGATATCCATCACGCGGGCGATTTCCCGGTAGATGGCCGGGTTGAGATGCCCGACCTGCTTGTAGGCGGCGGTCAAGGCCGGCAATATCGCCGACCGGCGCGAAGGATAACGGGCCATGCGAATCTTGATCTGCCGGATCGTCTCGTCGGTGAGAATCATCGATCCACCTCGCCCAAAACGATGTCGATGGAGCCGATGCAGGCGATGACGTCGGCTATGAGCCCCCCGGTCACCATCGAATTCAACGCCC
>JAQVRW010000357.1 GCA_028700875.1 Candidatus Zixiibacteriota bacterium
TGAAGTGACCCGTCTCCGGCTTGTTGATCAGCACGGCCCGTTTGGTCCCGAAACCGACCTGATAGGCGTTGTAGCCGTGCTTTTCCTTGGTCCGCACCGCCACGATCCGACAGGGGCCGGCTTCGAACACCGTCACCGGGACCATCGTACCGTCTTCCCGGTAAATCCGGGTCATTCCCAATTTTCTGCCAAGTAATGTATTCATGCATCAACCATCACGTTTTGATTTCCACGTCAACCCCGGCCGGCAGATCGAGCTTCATCAAGGCGTCCACCGTTTGCGGGGTGGAATCGTAGATGTCGATCAACCGTTTGTGAATGCGGGTCTCGAACTGTTCACGCGACTTCTTGTCCACGTGCGGCGAGCGCAACACCGTGTACATCGTCCGCTTGGTCGGCAACGGCACGGGGCCGACAATCCTCGCGCCCGTCCGCAACACCGTCCGCGTAATTTCCTTGGTGGACCGGTCCAGCGAATAATGGTCGTAGGCTTTCAGCCTAATGCGTATCTTTTGCGGTTCCATTTCCGTGTTTCTCCACTAAACCTGGTTTCAGTCCAAAATCTCGGCGATGACGCCCGAACCGATCGTCCGGCCGCCCTCGCGTATCGCAAACCGCAATTCCTTCTCCATCGCGATCGGCGTCAATACCTCCGCCACCACCGTCACGTTGTCTCCCGGCATCACCATCTCGATCCCCTCCGGCAAGGCCACGTTACCCGTCACGTCCGTCGTCCGAAAATAAAACTGCGGCCGGTACCCGTTGAAAAACGGCGTGTGGCGTCCGCCCTCTTCCTTCGTCAATACGTACACCTCACCCGTAAACTTCCGGTGCGGCTTGATCGAGCCCGGCTTGGCCAACACCATCCCCCGCTCCAACTCGTCCTTCTCCACGCCACGAAGCAACAACCCCACGTTGTCGCCCGCCTGAGCGTAATCCAGGATCTTCCGGAACATCTCCACACCCGTCACCACCGTCTTCCGCGTGTCCCGAATACCGACCAGCTCCAGCTCGTCCCCCGTCTTTACTTTCCCCCGCTCCACACGACCCGTCCCGACCGTCCCCCGGCCCGTGATCGAAAACACGTCCTCCACCGGCATCAAAAACGGCTTGTCCGTGTCACGCATCGGCGTCGGAATGTAACTGTCGATCGCATCCAGCAACTCGTAGATCGACTTGAACGACGGATCATCCTTGATCGTCATGTCCGCGGCCTTCGTCATCGCCTGCAACGCGCTCCCCCGAATCACCGGCGTCTCGTTGCCCGGAAAATTATACTTCGTCAACAGGTCCCGAACTTCCAATTCCACCAAATCCAACAACTCCGGATCGTCGACCATGTCAACTTTATTCATGTACACCACGATGTACGGCACGCCCACCTGACGGGCCAGCAAAATGTGCTCCCGCGTCTGAGGCATCGGACCGTCGTTCGCCGACACCACCAGAATCGCCCCGTCCATCTGCGCCGCACCCGTAATCATGTTTTTCACGTAATCCGCGTGACCCGGACAATCCACATGCGCATAGTGACGCTTGTCCGTCTCATACTCCACGTGCGCCGTCGCGATCGTGATCCCCCGCTCCTTCTCCTCCGGCGCATTATCAATCGAATCAAACGTCCGAACCGCCGCGCCGCCCTTCCGAGCCAATACCATCGTCATCGCCGCCGTCAACGTCGTCTTCCCATGATCCACGCGTCCGATCGTCCCCACATTCACGTGCGGCTTCGTCCGCTCAAATTTCTGCTTGGCCATCGCCGGAAACCTCCGCCAAAAATAATCTCAAAAGCCCAGAACCAGGATCGAACTGGTGACCTCATCCTTACCAAGGATGTGCTCTACCAACTGAGCTATCTGGGCCTCGATAGTCTCTCCACATCACAAAAATAGGCGCAAACCGCCTAATCCAAAGACCCGTAATTTAAAACCAACGGCCCCGAAGTCAAGCGATTTTTTCCCCCAAGCGGATTATTTTCAACGAGATTCCGCGTTTTTGCGTTCGCAGATTCTCGCCGAACAGACCGTTTGAAGGCCCTTGACTTGCCGCCGTTCCGAGGGTCTTCCCTACGCGTGGGCGCGAATTTAGGCGGAATCATCGCAAAAGTAAAGGGGAAACTCTATTTATTATCAACTCGGCCTGAAAATCGCTTCGGGTTAGGGCCAATTATATGTGGAAATCCGATTGTTTTCAACGGTCGGGGCGATTTCGTTAACCACATATCAGTACGGTTCTTATGGCGACAGGCATCGCATTTTCGCCTGATACGAAAACCTGGCCTCGACGACGATAATTCATTGCACCAGCATAAGATATGACCTGTCGGTATTTCCCGTCGGGAAAATCCCGGTGAAGGAGTTTTCCGGTTTCATCCACCCTCTACGCCGGCTGCGCGACGCCGATTGACCAATCATATATATGATTGCTGGAATGTCGGCAAATTTATATTGACAACCCAAGCCAACGCGGATATACTACTCCTAGGTATCATAATTTAAAGTAAGAAATCATATATCGGCGATAGGCGTAAAAGCCGCGCGCGAAATGCTGTTTTATGGTCCTATGGTATAGAGGAGGTGATGTAGATGAGATCATTGAAGGTTCTTGTCGTTGGGGTGTTATTATTTGTTCTCGTGGCCCTAAATCTTGCCGCCATGGTTGTTGCCAACGAGATCAAACGGCCGACCACATACTCGGCCGGTAGTTGGATCTACGCCCCATCGGGAGAGAAGATGGGATGCGATTGTCCGCGAATGTATGGGGAATGTATCTGTTCGCACACGCCGCAATTGTGACGACGACACCATCTGATTATCAATTTGCGGGCTCCGTAAGTTAGATCACAAAACCTGCGGCTTTTGCGCCGAATCGAAAAGAAATTAAGCATCGCGGGAGGAAACATGCTCATTGTGATGCTTGTTCTCTTGACTTTCCAGCCGTTTACGACGGTCTTCAAAACCACGAATACATATATTATCCCGGAGGCCTATCGTATTGCCGGTGATAGCAATCGCACGACGTATCGGCAATATTGCTCCGTAAACCCGGCCGGAAATATTGTCGCCCTGATCGATTACAGCAGGAAACGGGTCGTCGCCTTTGATCTTGTCACCGGCGATACGACGATTCCTGCCCTTCCGACCAGCCGAACCCAGGGAGCATGGGGACCGGTCCAGCGAAAGGGGGATACGATCTTTTTCTCCGATAACCCTACTACGGTTTCGGAAACCGGAAGAAGACCCTCTGAAGCGAACATTCCGATGGCCGTTAATTTTTCCGGAAACGGGCAGTTGTTCGTCGCCGATGCCGGCAACCGCCGAATATCCGCCTACGACTCTGCGCTCCAATTCCATTCTTCTTTTCTCCTGCCGACCAATGTGGGAACGCCTTCGAACGCCATTGTCCTAGAGAACGGCAATTTCCTCTGTGCCAACTTGAAGATAGACAGCGCCAGCACCATTAATGCCGGCCATTGGTGCAACATCTTCTCGCCGAAAGGCGAATTGTTGCGATCCTTTGCCTATACGCCGAACGAAGCGATCGCCAAGAATTTGTGGCTGGGTGTAAACTCGTTAATCGATGTCGATGAACACCAGCACATTTATGTCGCCTTTTCCATCGCCCCGCGCATCGACATATATACGACCGGCGGCGATCTGACTGAGAC
>JAQVRW010000358.1 GCA_028700875.1 Candidatus Zixiibacteriota bacterium
GACATACCCGGCCATGTTGTCGGTGATAAGCGTGACATCGATGCCGTTCTGCATCAACTCCCAGCAGGTCAACCGCGCCCCTTGAAGCAACGGCCGGGTTTCATCGGCATAGACCTTCACCTGTTTGCCCATCTCGACCGCCTTGTAGATCACCGCCAGGGCCGTGCCGATCCCGCCGGTGGCCAGGGCGCCGGCGTTGCAATGGGTCAAGACGGTGCACCGATCCGGCAGAAGTTCGGCGCCATGCCGCCCGATCGCCTCGCACATCGACTCGTCTTCCCGAAGGATAGCATCGGCCTCGTCCCAGAAGATGCGTCGGTAGCCATCGATTGAGTCTCCCGTGTATTTATCGGCTACGGCCATCACCCGATTGACTCCCCAGAACAGGTTGACAGCGGTCGGACGGGCGTTCTTGATTTCGCGGCCGACGTCGGCCATGACCTTACGCAGTTGATCGAGGGTTATATCGGCTTTGGTCTCCACCGCCAGCGCCAGCGTATAGGCGGCGGCAATACCGATGGCAGGGGCGCCGCGGATTTCAAGACGCTTGATCGCGTCAATCATATCGCGGTAATCGGTATAGCTGTTATAGACGGTTTTTTCCGGCAGGGCGGTTTGATCCAGCAGGATGACCCTTTTGTCTTCCGCCCGAATGGTTGTAAACCGCATCATTATTCTCCCATGATTTGGACGATCAACTCCCGCCGCCGCGCGTGGTTGTCGAATTCGAGGAAGACGATTTGTTGCCAGGTACCCAGGGTCAATCGTTTGGAGACGAAGGGAATCGTGATATCGGGGCCGACCAATGCCGCCCGGAGATGGGAGAAACCGTTGCCGTCGTGCCAGGTCTGGTCATGCTTGTAGTGTACGTCGGAGGGAATGAGTCTCTCCATCACTTCCGGCAAATCGGACAACAACCCCGGTTCATACTCGATCGTGGTCAGGCCGCCGGTGGAGCCGGTGACGAAAACGGTCGCCGTGCCCGAGGACACATCCTCGGCACGCACGGCTTCGGCCACCAGATCGGTGATATCGACGATCCCGCCAGCGCCGGCCGTGGAGACCGCGATGGTTTTGGTAATGACCATCATGTGGGCACGCTTCTCTTGATCTTCCGCGTAGAGGTCTTCTCCAATTCATGGCGGAGATAAATGATATGTTTGATCCGTTTGAAATCAGCCATCCGGCCGCAAATTGCCTTGATCTCCGGGTCGAGGAAGGCTTTGATATCGTCATCGGTAATATCCGCCCGGCCCTTGCCCAATCGCATCTCCAGGCGGTCGAAGTCGGGATAAATCATGGCGGCGACCTCTTCCCGGCCGCCAGAACCCATCCGCCCATAGACCATCGCCTCGATCAAGAAGGGGGACGTCAACAACCCGGCCTCGATTTCCTCGGGATAGATATTCTTCCCTGCCGCCGAAACGATCAGGTTCTTTTTGCGGCCGACGATATAAATGTACCCGTCGGAATCGATCCGCGCCAGATCGCCGGTATACAACCATCCGTCCCGAAGAAGTTTGGCGGTGGCCTCCGGGTTCCCTTCGTATCCCGGCGTGGTCATCGGCCCTCGGACCAGAAGCTCGCCGATGCCGTGGCTGTCCGCGGCATAGAGTTTGACTTCGGCATTATCGAGCGCCGGCCCCACCGAGCCGTACTTGATCTTTTCCGCCGGACTCAACGACACCACCGGCGAGGTTTCGGTCAAGCCGTACCCCTCGACGAAGCTGATCCCCAGGAGATTAATGGCTTTGGACGTATCCACCGGCAAGGGCGCCCCGCCGGAAATCATCAGCTCTACCGAATCAAGCCCCGCCTTCCGCCGAAGCGCCGCAAACAGCACGCCCCCCATATTCAGGCCGCTGACGGCATGGATGGCTTTGACCAGCCCATGAGGAAGTTGAACATGAACCGTTGCGGAAGAGGGCCCTTCTTGACGGTATTGCGAATGCCGTGATAAAGCTTTTCGAATATAAGCGGCACCGAAATGAAATGAGTGATCCGGTGAACCTTGAAGCCGTTGAGAATCTCTTTCGAATTGAGTTCGCGGACGTAATAGACGGATCCCCCCAGCACGAGCGGGGCGATCATATCGCAGGTGCATTCCAGGGTATGGTGCAACGGCAGGACCGACAGGAAACGGGAACCGGGCGGGAGTGTCACCCGCTGACAAAACCCTTTTATATCCGACAGGATGTTGCCGTGAGTCAGAACGACTTTCTTGACGTTGCCGGTGGTCCCGGAAGTAAAAAGCAGAGAGGCCGGCAGGTCGCCGTCTTCGGTCAACCGGAAGCTATACGGTTGGCCGGTCAGAGACGGAATCTCATCTATCACGATAATGTCGGGGCGGCGATCGCAACCTGCCGACGCCTTCTCGGCGATTTCACGAAGGCGGGCGGAGACGCACAGTCTGCTGAGAGCGGCCTCGGAAAAGACGCGGCACAATTCTTCTTTCTTGAGAAGCGGGTCGATCGGCACGACCATCCCGCCGGCGGCCAGGACACCCAGGTAGGCTATCGGCCATTCCGGCCGGTTTTCCGAGAGTATCCCCACCCGATAGCGGGAATCAAGTAATCCGAGATGGTAGGCGAAATGTTTGACGGCCTCGGCCGTTTCCCGATAACTCAGGACGGAATCGCCGGCGGCGATTCCCAAAGCCGGATAATCAGGGTATTGCCCGGCGACATCGAGGAAACAGGCCGCGATATTCCTGTGGCCTTTGAATTCCGGGGCCGATCCGTCGCAACAAACCTTCGGCTCTTTGGTTACATCTCGCGCCATAAGCAATCAATATATACTCCTCTTCCCTTTCGGCAATACGGATTTTACGGCATTTCGGCGACGGCCGGTCGAAATTGCGATTTCGGCCGGGATCGGCCCAATAAAGAATCAGCCGTCGAACGAGATCGTTCGACGGCTGACACAGCGATTTCTATGGTCGAAGCGGCTATTTCTTTTCTTCGGCCGAATAGATGATCTTGGCCGTCAGCACCAGTCCGTCGCCGAGGGGATCGGTATCCTCGACGGTGATCAGGGCCGGCGTATTCGGAATCTTGCCGGTCGTATCGGGCGGCGGAGCGGCCGGGGCGTTGAAGGTGAAGCCGAACGCCTCGCCGAAATTATTGGTCTTCTGCGTTCCCGTACCGGCGCCTATCGTCCCGGCGGAAATGCCGGCCACGAGGGTATGGTCACCCAGCGGGTTGCCGTACCGATCCTTGATGATGACCCGAATCGGGTTACCGGTGGTGCTGTACGGAATGGTGGACGATTCCAGGGCGATGGTCGATTTGGCGTAGAAGGACGTCGACGTCAGCAGGGTGCAGGGGATCGACCCACTCACGAAACCGCTCCGGGACGTAATCCGGTCGATGGCGCCGATGCCGTTGTCGACTCCGCCGGTCATGGAATAATCCTCCGCCAATACGGGGGCTGTATACGTGTCTTCGAACACGGAGGCATTATACCCGTCTTTGGTTGTTCCGGTCCCGACGCTTCCATACAGCGCCATGTTCTTGACCTGCGTCCCGTTGATTACAAAATTATTATTCACGTCGCGGACCTCGGACCAGATGGTCGCCTTCATGGACCCGTTGGCCAGCAGCGTTTGCGGCGTCATGAAAAGATCGACCGATGTCGATATGCTGCTGTTAATGAAGTAGGTCGA
>JAQVRW010000033.1 GCA_028700875.1 Candidatus Zixiibacteriota bacterium
CGTAGGCAGTAGGTCGGGTTCGGAATCCCGGCCGCCGAAAGCGGGCGGGATGAGAAACCCGACATTCTGCAAATCGTCTTATCGACCGGGTGGCCCGGACGTTCGTCCGGGTTTCAAACCGGATGGCCTGTTCTCTCGGATGGATTTGAGCATCGGGCGCGAAGCCGCGCGTCCCTACGGTTCGGTGGATATGCAGGCGAATAAATCCCGGCCCAGAGGGCCGGGGCACCCATGGACAAATCCCAAAGCAAGCAGCGGGGCACCCGGCGGATGGAAGGATTATGTCGGGTGAAACCGGATTGACAATAAAAAGGCGGGGGTGGCCCGTCACGGTCTCCCCCGCCTTAACGGCATCCATGCCGGTAAACGCGGAGTTATTTTTCGTACAGATGAATGTTGCCGCCGGATGTCCGCAAATACAGCTCCGGGCCGCCTTTATTGATCGGCCCCTGCAACGAAGCCTCTTCCAGTTCCCCCCGCACGGTGATGGGGAAATCGGTCGAGACGACACCGCCGCTGGTTTCGGCATCGACGTCGACGGATATATCCGAGGTCAAATAGACGTCCACATTCCCGCCGCTGGTAGTCAAGCGGCAGTCTTCCTGCGGTTGACGAGCGATATAGGCGCGGATATTTCCCCCGGAAGTCGAGGCGTCCACCGAACCGAGAGCCTCGCGGATCATCACGTTGCCGCCGGAGGTGTGCGCGGTCAAGGGGCCGTCGGCCAACTCGACCGTGATATCGCCCCCCGATGTTTGCAAGTCGGCATCGGCCGTGCTTTCGGTCAGGGAGATATTGCCGCCGGAGGTATTGACCCGCAGGCGGCCTTTGATTTGAGCCAGTCGGATATCACCGCCGGAAGTTTCCGCACGGGTCGTGCCGTCGATATCGCCGATAACGATGTCTCCCCCGGAGGTGTTGAGATCAAGATTATACTTCTGCGGGACTGTAATGACGAACTGGACATCCAACTGATTGCGGCCGTGGGCCAGGAAATCCAAGAATCCCCGACGGTCGGAGTATTCACCGATGATTTCGACGTCGCCGCCGGATTGAGAAAAAGACAATTCAAACTCATCAAAGAGCTTCTGCGCCTTGGATTGACTATGGACGTCGGCAATCAGGGTGGCTTCGATACGCACGGTATTGCCCGCCGACGATTGGACCGAAATCGACCCGATATCGGTCTCTATCGTCAATGTACCGCCGGGAGTGACCGTGAACTCCTTTTCCACCTTCTTCTGCTCATCGGCCCAGCTGCCGGTCGCCAGGACCATGACGATAAGCAGAACCAACCCGCATCCTATCAACGAATGTCTTTGCCCTATCCGCATACCTGCCTCCTGCCACAATTGTTCGAACATTCTATACCCATATGACGGAACAGCAGGCTTCAGGGTTGCTCCAAATATGCGGCCCCGCCACCCCGGAAAAAGAATTGCCAAAACGGACTAACATGGTATATTGGAAATAGGTTGAGCGGCGGGCCTACGGGACAGAATCCGGGTGTTAGGCCCGTAAGTCGTTAGCGTTAAAGCGTTTTACTACAGACGGCAATACGTGTCCAATATGACCCGAACCGAGAACCCGCAACCGAGGACATCATCTATGAATCCACGGCAACGCGCACGGCAGTTTTCCCTTAAAGTCAAAAACGTGAGTTTCCAGGTAGCTCTGGCCATCCTGTTTGTCGTTCTTCTGCCTTGGGCCCAAGTGGCTTACGCGGAATTAGCCACCGCCGACCAGATGGAACAGATTTGCCGGAATTGGCTGACCGTTATCGTGACGGAAAAGGGAGACTGGGGAGGATCGACCGAACCCACGATAGTCGATATTCAGGATATCGTGGAGAATGATACCCTCGTGGCCCGATATTACGCCATCGACCCGGCCGGATATATCATGGTTCCGGCGCTCAAGGAAATGGCCCCGGTCAGCGCCTATTCCGATGAGTACGCGCTCGATATTCATGAGACGGGCGGGGGCATGGCCGTGATGATGCGGCAAATCTTTACGGATCGGTTCCGGATATTCGTCCAAACCTATGGGAGCCTCGAAACGGTTCAAGCCATCGACCGGCCCTTGTTTGACCCCAATAATCAAACCCTGTGGAACAAGATGACGGTCCCCCCCGACCAATTCGTTCCGAGAGCGGACAAGGTCCTCGGCGCGCAGATGCTGAGTGTCGGGCCGTTTCTCACCACGGCCTGGCATCAGGGCGCGCCGTACAACGATCTTTGCCCGGAAGGTGACGGGGGGCGATGCGCAGTAGGGTGCGTGGCCACGGCGGCGGCGCAGATCGCGCGATATCATCAATGGCCCCCCTATGGCACCGGGACCCATTCTTACTATTGGGGCGGCGACACATCCTGCGACGGCAGCACGCCCGGCCAAACCCTGTCGGCCGACTTTACCGACGCCTATGCATATGATGATTCTCCGGCGGCAGTGGCGGAGTTGTCGTACGAGATGGGTATCGCCTTCAGCATGGATTACGGCGTCTGCGGCTCCGGTGCCTATACTCTGGACGGTGCGAACGTTTTCCCCGAACATTTCAATTATGACGCGGCCGCCACGACCCGGAATCGGTCCAATTATTCGGCCGAGGATTGGTTCGGTATTATACAGGACGAAATCGATCAGGGCCGGCCGATTCTGTACCGCATTTACAGCCACGCGATCGTCTGCGACGGCTGGCGGCAGGTTTCCGGCCTAAATCAGTATCATTTTAATTATGGCTGGGGTGGCAGTCAAACCACCTGGTACACGGTCGACAACTTGTATTGCCCCTGGAGCGGATGCGATCCGATGGTGGAGGGAATGGTCATCAATATCATTCCCAAAACATCCATCATCTGGCTCGGAGGGACCGCTCTGACGGACTTGACGGGAGGAGACGGTGATAATATTCCAGAGGCGGGCGAAACCGTAGACCTGGTGGTGACCGTAGCCAACTTCGGAGCCGCCGCGGTTTCCGATGTCACCGCCCAACTTCTGGTGGATGACGCTTCGATTTCGGTTCTCGACGGTTCGACCACCTATTCATATATCGGCGCGCGCGATTCCGTAAAGAACACGGCCGACCCGTTCCGGTTGTCGATCCCGGCCGATTATATTTCGCGGATCGATTCCTTCTTCGTTATTCTGACTTGCAACGCCGGGGCGACGGTCGACACGCTGGTTTTCGAAAAGTCCCTCGGCCGCACGGGCGTGTTGTTGGTCGATGACGACGGATACACGTCTTTCGACAGTTACTATCGGTCGGCTTTCGAGAACCTCCGGATACCTTATGACATATGGATTCATGAATCGTACGCGGTGGTCGATTCGGCGCTTTTGGCCGCACATGACATCGTCGTCTGGTTCACGGGCGGGTATCGCGCCGATCCGTTGAGCAGCGCGGAAATCACGCGCCTGACGGGGTACATGAATGCCGGCGGCAGGCTTTTCCTGTCCGGCCAGGGGATCGCCGCCGAGTTGAGTACCGATGATACGACCTTTTTACACGATTACCTGAAAAGCGAATACCTCTCCACTTCCCTCGTCCCGCTTCTGTGGGGCGCGGCCGAGGCGCAAATCATGACCGCCGCCGATTCGGTCCTGATCATGGGCAGCGGCGGCGCCGGCAATCAAACCAATCCGGATCACATCAGCGCGGTCAACGGTGGTGTGGCCGAGCTAGGATATTACAGCCAGACCGATTACGGGGCCGTGTCATATCTGGGATCGTATCGGTTGGCCTTTTTCGCTTTCGGTTTCGAGGCCATCTCCAACGGCGATTCGCGCTGGGCCTATCGGGAGGAGGTCTTGACCCGGGTGCTCGACTTTTTCGAGTACGGTTTGCCCACCAATTCTCCGATGGCGCTGAACGTGGTCCCTACTCCCGGGGTACGCCTTAACATGACCGATCACGCGCCGGCGATAACCTGGACTTATTACGATCCACAAGAATTGCCCCAGCAAATGTACCAGGTTCAGATGGGCACCGATACCAATTGGACGGTTGCGGAAATGTGGGCGGTCGGGCCGACGGCGGGTTCCGAAACCGCCATTCCCTATGCCGGGGCGGAACTGATCGACGGGCATCGGTATTATTATCGCGTCCGGGTGTATAACGGCGTCGTCTGGTCGACCTGGGCCAAGGGGGACATGCGGATGAACTCGCGTCCTTCCACGCCCACCAACCAGACCCCGTCCGGTTTTGTCGGAACCATGTCCGAAACCCCGGACCTAACCGTCACCAACGCCACCGACAACGAATATGACACGCGCACCTATGCCTTCGAGATCTATGACGATTCCCTGATGACGACCCTGGCCGCCTCGGCCGAGCATCAGACCCAGGGGGCAGGGACCACGACGAAGTGGAAAGTGGTTACGGTTTTATCCGATGATGAGGATTATTACTGGCGAACGCTGGCCGATGACGGGTATGAGCTGAGTGACTGGACGCCATTGGCCTCATTTTGGGTCAATTCGACCAATCTGCCGCCGACGTCATTTGGCCTGGTCTCCCCGGCCGACGAGAGCAAGTTGAGCGATCGACAACCGACGTTCGTGTGGAACAGTTCGATAGACAATGACCGGTTCGATCGGGTCGTCTACACGCTGTACTACGCCACGGATTCCATCTTCTATGGGACTCAATCGGTCTCGGGAATACAGGATACCCAGGTGACCATCACGCAATTGCTCCAGTACGGCAAGCGGTACTACTGGCGAGTCATGGCGACCGACCTGTTTTCCACCTCGACATACAGTTCGGATGTGTATACGTTTCTGACCACGATGATCGGCGACGCCAACGGTGACGGCACGCTCAATGTCGGCGACGCCATTTATATCATCAGCTACATCTTCCGGGAAGGCCCGGCCCCCGACCCGATTGTTTCCGCCGACGCCAACTGCGACGGCAAGATCAACGTCAGCGATGCCGTCTATCTGATCAACTATATATTCAGGGGCGGACCGCCTCCGCAGTGCAACAAATAGGGGCTTTGAGATATTAGCGGAAAAGGCCGGCGCAGAGCCGGCCTTTTTTATGCGGTCGAAGACAGAGCACCACGGCTTTAGCCGTGGATGAATGAGCCTTGAGGCGGTATATTGGTATGTGGAAGTAATCAAGACAGCGCATGGGATGTATTGTTTGCATTACCATGTGGTTTGGGTGTGTAAATACCGCCGAAAGATCCTGAAGCCTGGCGTCTGTTCGTATATCCGCAAGACGCTCCGAAACTATGTCGAACATCAAGGACGCCAGGATTCAGGACAACTCCGTCAGGAGTTGTAACAAAGGCGCGAAGCGCTTGGCGTAAGCCAAAAGAACCCCGGCTTTAGCCGGGGGTATCTATTGCCCCTCGGCCGCGAAAAAGCAGGTTTGACATCATTGCAGCCGCTACGTATATAGTAAAATCCCCTGCGGAGACCGAAATAGTGTCGCGCCGGAAACGGGGAACCATTTTCCTGGAGGCAGATATGGAAGCAATCGAAGCAATTCTGGGCCGACGCAGCATTCGCCGGTATTACGGCCGCCCGGTGACGGAGGATCAGATTGAACAGATTCTTCGGGCCGCCATGTGCGCCCCCTCGGCCAATAACGAACAACCCTGGCAATTTATCGTCATCACCGATCGCCGGATGCTTGACCGCATCCCGACGGTTCATCCTTATTCCGCCATGTTAAAAGAGGCGCCGTTGGCCATCCTGGTCTGCGGCGACGTCTCTCTGGATAAGTCTCCGGGGTACTGGGTGGTCGATTGCGCGGCGGCCACACAAAACCTGTTGGTGGCCGCATATGCCCTCGGTTTGGGTACGGTCTGGCTGGGGGTGTATCCCAGGGAAGAAAGGATGGGCGACATCGCGGCGTTGTTCGGACTTCCCGACCATGTCAAACCGCTGGCGCTGGTGGCTGTCGGCCATCCGGCCGAAAAGAAACCGGCCAATGACCGCTACGATGCGTCACGGGTCCGGCGGAATACATGGTAAGCGGCAAGACCGTGACCGGGAATGATTTTATATGCGCCCGTCAGATGGAGTTAGCCGCCCGGCCCGGCATGTCCGTATCTACGATAATGGGCGACATATGCTATTTTGGTAACCTGGAATCATTCGTGAGGTAAAGAGATGATTAAGTATGCAGTCCCGGAAATCACCCCGAACGTTTATGCGGTCGGTTCCAGACACTGGAACCGCCGTTTGTTCGATGCCCTCGCCCCGACTCCGTTGGGTACAACGTATAACAGCTATCTGATCAAGGGCAACGACAAGTGCGCCCTGATCGATACCATTCTGCCCGGTTTCGAAACCGAACTATCCGGCAAAATCGATCAGACGCTTCCCGGCCGGAAAATCGATTACGTCGTCATGAATCATGCCGAACCGGATCACGCCGGGTCGATACCATATATTCTGGAACGATACGGCTCCACTCTGGTCACTTCGGCCAAAGGGGCGGAATTGGCCAAGGTCTTCTTCAAAGTGGCCCCGGACCGAATACGGGTGGTCAAAGACAATGAAACTATCGAGCTGGGGGGAAAAACGTTGCGCTTCATCAACGCGCCCTTCCTGCATTGGCCGGAAACGATATTCACGTATCTGGTGGAAGACCGGATTCTTTTTTCCTGCGACTTCTTCGGCTCGCATAATACCACCGGGGTATTCGATGATGAGGCTGAGGATGTCATCTCATGGGCCAAGAAGTATTACGGGGAAATTATGTTGCCCTTGGCCAAGATGGCCCGGATGGGGATGGACAAGATCAAGGGGCTTGATATCGCCCTGATCGCCCCCAGTCACGGGCCGATGTACCGCCATCCGCAAATAATTCTGACGGAATACGCCAAGTGGACCGCCGGCGCGACCCGCGCCAAGGTCCTGATCGTGTATGTCAGCATGTACCACACGGTGGAACGCATGGTTCAATCGTTGGCGGAAACACTTCAGGACCGGGGAATCGAAATCCGCATCTGCGACCTCTCGGTCACGTCGTTAGGCGAACTGGCCGGACACCTGGTCGACAGCCGGGGTTTGGTCCTGGCCACACCGACTGTCTTGAACGCCCTTCACCCGCTGGCGGCATTTGCCGCGCTGACGGTCAAGACGCTTAAACCGCCGTTGAAATATGGCGCGGCGATGAATTCCTACGGTTGGGGCAAAGGGGCGGTCCGCCAAGCTCTCGATTTCTTCGAGGAGATGAAAATCGAGACGGTCGGGACGGTCGAGGTCAACGGCACGCCATCAGCTGAAGACCTTGCGGCCATCCAGGTGGTCGCCAATCAGTTGGCCGACAAAGTGCTGGCCGACGGTTAAAGATCGGGGCGTCCTCCCCCAAGCTCCCACGCCTTCGGGCGCGTTGAGGAAGCCACCCGCCCTTGTTGGCTGCAGGGAAAATCGACACTTTTTCAGGGAGAGACTTCCGGCAGATGTGGATCCGCCACTATCGGACCGGGCACAGAAATCCAGCAGTATATGAGCGGCGATGCAACATTAGCAATGCGGGCGAACTTTCGCAACTATCACACTCTTGACTTATGATATAGTAATGAATAAATTATTGCGATTTTAGTTCGGCCGGCCCGCCGGCCCGAAAACTTGTTGAGGAGTGAAGGCATGCCAATGTTAGGAACCGTAATTTGGTCCTCGGTAGGCAAGAAATTCATCAATGCAGTCGCCGGTCTGGGGTTGTGCGCGTTTATCAGCGTACACCTCCTTGGCAATCTGGCCCTTTTGACCGGAAACGCCGAGGGTTTCAACAAATATGCTCATTTTCTGTCCAGCACCGGAGTTGGCCTCTATTTTGTCGAGGGTGGCCTGGTGTTGTTCTTTCTCTGCCATATAATCACCGGCACCGCCGTCTGGTGGAGTAAACAGGTCTCCCGGCCCGACTCCTACCGTGAATCGGCCGGCGCCGGTGGGAACAGCCGTATGAATCTGGCTTCCAAGACCATGATTTATACCGGCGCCCTGTTGTTGATCTTCACGGTCGTTCACCTGATCACCTTCAAGTACGGCCCCGGCATCGACCAGGGATATGTGATGACCATTGACGGCGTTATCGTACGGGATTTGTACCGCCTGACATTGGAGGTCTTCAGCAAGCCGGCCTACGTCATCTGGTATGTTGCCACGATGATTCTGCTGGGCGGCCATCTCTGGCACGGTTTCTGGAGCGCCTTCCAGTCGCTGGGCGTCAACCACCCGCGTTACACGCCGATTATCAGCGGCCTCGGTGTGATTTTCGCGGTGGTCATGGCCTGCGGGTTTCTCATCCTGCCGATTGTCATCTTTTTGCGGGGAGGTGTAGCATGAAATTGGACGCAAGAATCCCCGGCGGCCCTCTTGAACAGAAATGGCAAGGGTACAAGAGTTCGGTCAAGCTGGTCAATCCGACCAATAAGCGGAAATTCACGATTTTGGTGGTCGGCACCGGTTTGGCCGGCGCCTCGGCGGCAGCCACCCTGGGAGAACTGGGTTACAAAGTCAAAACCTTTTGCATCCAGGATTCTCCCCGTCGCGCGCACAGCATCGCCGCTCAGGGGGGCATCAATGCCTCGAAAAACTATCAAAACGACGGCGACAGCGTCTGGCGGTTGTTTTACGACACGATCAAGGGCGGGGATTTCCGTTCCCGCGAAGGCAACGTCTATCGTCTGGCCGAGTTGAGCGACGCCATCATCGACCAGTGCGTCGCGCAGGGCGTCCCCTTCGCCCGCGATTACGGCGGTCTCCTGGCCAACCGATCTTTCGGCGGCGCTCAGGTTTCGCGGACGTTTTACGCCCGGGGGCAGACCGGCCAGCAATTGCTGCTGGGCGCGTACAGCGCCCTGATGCGTCAGGTCGGCGCCGGACAGGTCGAAATATTCCCGCGCCGCGAGATGCTTGATCTGGTGATCGTGGACGGCAAGGCGAGGGGAATCGTTTGCCGCAACCTGATCACCGGCGAGGTGGAATCCTACGCCGGGCACGCGGTACTGGTATGCACCGGCGGATATTCCCCGGTCTATTACCTTTCCACCAACGCCGTCAACTGCAACGCCTCGGCTATCTGGCGCTGCTACAAGCGGGGGGCCGTATTCGCCAATCCCTGCTTCACGCAGATTCACCCCACGTGTATCCCGCAGGAAGGGGAACATCAATCCAAGCTAACCCTGATGAGCGAATCGTTGCGCAACGACGGCCGCGTTTGGGTGCCCAAGAAAGCGGGCGAAACCCGCAAGGCCAACGATATCCCCGAAAACGAGCGGGACTATTTTCTGGAAAGAAAGTACCCCAGTTTCGGCAACCTCGTTCCGCGCGATATCGCCTCCCGCAACGCCAAAGTGGTTTGTGATGAAGGTCGGGGCGTCGGGACGACCAAAAAGGCCGTCTTTCTCGATTTCGCCGAATCGATCTCCCGTTTGGGGAAAAACGTTATCGCCGACCGGTACGGCAACCTTTTCGACATGTACGCCAACCTGACCGGCGAAAACCCCTACGAGACGCCGATGCGGATATATCCGGCGCCGCACTATACGATGGGCGGATTGTGGGTCGACTACAACCTCATGAGCACCATTCCGGGTCTCCATGTTCTGGGGGAAGCCAACTTTTCCGACCACGGGGCCAACCGGCTCGGGGCCAGCGCCCTCATGCAAGGGTTGGCCGACGGGTATTTCGTCATACCCTATACGCTGGCCGAATACCTCGTGGGGACGTCGTTGCCGGCCGTGACCACCGACCATACCGCGTTCAAGGAAGCCTGCGACGGCATCGACAAGCAGAGCAAGCGTCTCCTAGCGATCAAGGGAGCGAAGACGGTCCGTGAAATCCACATGGAATTGGGGCAGATCATGATCGACAAGGTCGGCATGTCGCGGTCCGATGCCGGCTTGAAAGACGCGTTGGCTCAGATCCCCAAACTCCGGGAGGAATTTTGGCGCAACGTCAATGTTCCGGGGGAAAGCGCGGATTTGAACAAGAACCTGGAAACGGCCGGACGGCTGGCTGATTTCCTGGAACTCGGCGAGCTGATGGCCCGGGACGCTCTCCAGCGGCAGGAATCGTGCGGCGGGCATTTCCGCGAGGAGTATCAGACGCCCGAAGGCGAAGCGTTGCGCGACGACGAGAAATTCACGTTCGTCGCCGTCTGGGAATACGGGGGCGCCGACAAGCCTCCGATCATGCACAAAGAGGAGCTTCCCTTCGAACGAGTCCACCCCAGTCAGCGGAGTTACAAGTGAGGATGCCATGACAGAAAAAAAGAAAATAACGGTCAATCTGAAAATATGGCGGCAGGAACGCGGCCAGAAGACCGGCCGCATGGTCAGTTACGCCATCGGCGGCATCAGCCCCGACAGCTCTTTCCTGGAAATGATGGACCTGTTGAACGAACAGCTCATCAAGAAGGGCGAGGAACCGGTGGAATTCGACAGCGATTGCCGTGAGGGAATCTGCGGCACCTGCGGCCTGGTGATCGACGGCGTGGCCCATAGCCATCAAAAGGCCATCGCCACTTGTCAGCTTCACATGCGGCGTTACCGGGACGGCGAAACCATCGTGGTCGAACCGTTCCGGGCCAAAGCCTTCCCGATCATCAAGGATTTGATCGTTGATCGCAGCGCGCTGGACAAGATTGTCAGCCAGGGGGGGTATGTTTCAGCCAACGCCGGGTCCGCCCCCGACGCCAACGCCATCCTGATCCCGAAGGAAAAGGCCGATTTGGCCATGGACGCGGCCGCCTGCATCGGCTGCGGCGCCTGCGTGGCGGCCTGTCCCAATGCTTCGGCGTCGCTGTTCCTCAGCGCCAAAGTCTCCCAATTCGCGCTCCTGCCGCAGGGTTCGCCGGAGCGCCGTCGGCGGGTCATGCAGATGGTGGGACAGATGGACATCGAAGGTTTCGGGGGTTGTTCCAATCACGGCGAATGCGAGGCGGTCTGCCCCAAGGAGATTTCGATCTCGAATATCGCGCGCATGCGGCGCGAGTATTTCAAAGCGGTCATCATGGAACGCGACAAATCAAGTTTAGCGTCGAGTACGGCCGGATAATTGATTCCGTCGGAATTGGCGTGCAGGTTTTGCGATTGTGGCGCCGCGTTTCGCCAGCGGGCGGAACCGGCGCCGGCTATATTCGGCCTTCGATGACACGCAGGTTTTTCCGGTCTCAGCATCTCCCGTCGGGCTTACAGCACTGTCAGGTTCCGCAAACGAGCGATCGTGGGAAAAAAGACCCATAAATTCTCCTTGCTCAATATTTTATTGTCCCTATATTCCAGATAGCTACCAACGTGCTCTACTGCAGGTAATGAGGGTAAATATGCGCACATTGTTCGTCGTTCTCCTGGCAATCATGTTGCCGTGGTCGGCTTTTGCCTCCGCCGAACGGGTGGCGGTCGGAACCGCCGCCGATGACCTTTCCGTCCAGGTAGTATCCTCCGATTATTCCCGCACCGTGTTGCGGATCGACATTGGGGCTTTCTACAAGGATGCGATTTCCATCGATGGCGAAACCTATAACGCGGTTTCGCTGCCTGAAGAACATATTCTTTTAAAGCAAGGGGAACCGGCTCTGCCCCGCATCTGCCGGAGCATCATTATTCCCGACCAGGGAACCCCCACGGTAAAGATCATATCGGCCGAATATACGGACTATTCCGATATGCCGGTCATCCCGTCCAAAGGGAACCTCTTGCGGACGGTTGACCCGGACACCATCCCCTATACGTTCGGCCCGGTGTATTCGCAAAACGAGTGGTACCCGGCCGACCTGGCCGCCTTGCGCGAGCCATTTATCCTTCGCGATTACCGGGGAACGGTTCTGGAATTGAACGCTTTCCAGTACCAGCCTCAATCCCGCACTCTCCGAGTCTATCAATCCGTGATGGTCGAAATCACGACGGAAGGTTTCGGCGGCGTCAATGCGATAACCGATCGCAAGGAACGCCTGGCCCTGGTGCCGGAGTTCAACCGGATCTACCAGAGTCGCTTTATCAATTATGGAGCTATCAAGGATAAATACACGCCGGTTTCGGAAGAGGGCGACATGCTGGTTATTACCTATGACCCCTTCCATGACGCGATGCTTCCTCTGGTGGAATGGAAACAACAGAAAGGGATAAAGACGACGCTCGTTAATGTATCCACGATCGGCAATACCTCCACAGCGATCAAGGCCTACATTCAAAACCTCTACAACACCTCCAATCTGGCCTGGATTCTTTTGGTGGGCGACGCCGCGCAGGTGGCCACGCCGACGGCTTCCGGAGGGTCATCCGATCCGAGTTACTGCAAACTGGCCGGCGGCGACAGTTACCCCGACGCTATAATCGGGCGTTTCTCCGCAGAAACGGTCGCTCAAGTGCAAACACAGGTGGAACGCACAATCACCTACGAAAATACTCCGGTCGGAAGCGATTGGTTCCATATGGGCACCGGCATCGGTTCGGCTGAGGGAGCGTCCCAGGGCCATAACGGCGAAATGGACAAGGTCCATATCGGACTTATCCGCAACGATCTATTGGCGTTCACATACACCGCCGTGGATCAGATTTATGATCCCGGCGCTTCGACTTCCGCCGTCACGACCGCTTTGAATGCGGGTCGAAGCATCATCAATTACTGCGGCCACGGCAGCACCACGGCCTGGACCACGTCGGGATTCAGCAATTCCAGCGTGAATGCTTTGACCAACGACAACCTGCTTCCCTTTATCTTCAGCGTCGCCTGTGTCAACGGGGATTTCGACGGGAATACCTGCTTCGGCGAGGCCTGGCTGCGCGCGACCCACAACGGCGCTCCCAGCGGCGCGGTGGCGGCGTACATGGCGTCCATCAATCAGTCGTGGGTACCGCCGATGGACGCCCAGGACGAGTTTTCCGACTTGCTGGTCGCTCAAGCCATGACCACGTTCGGCGGAATTTGTTTCAACGGCTCCTGCAAGACGATCGATATCAACGGCGCCGATGGCGTGGAAGTATATGATACCTGGCATATCTTCGGCGATCCGTCGATCCAGGTTCGTACCGATAATCCGGCGCCGTTGTCCGTCAATCACGGCACGGTGATCCTTATCGGAACCACGGAATATTCGGTCGAGGTGGCCGGCGTTCCGGGCGCGTTATGCGCACTGTACCGGGAAGGCGTGATTTACGGCTCGGCCTACACCGATGCCGGCGGCATGGCGGTTATTTCTCTGCCGACGGAACTGCCCATCGGCCAAGAGCTGACGCTGACCGTGACCGGGTTCAACACCGAAACCTATATCGCTCCCGTGACCGTCATCACCCCGAACGGACCATACGTCCTCTACGACGGGAATACCATCGATGACGGCGCCGGTAATGACAACGGTATGGTGGATTACGGTGAGAATATCGTGTTGGGAGCGCAAGTGAAGAACGTCGGCCCCGAAGAAGCCGTGAGCGTGACCGGCCAACTGATCACCGATGATCCTTATGTTACGATCACCGACGGCATGGGGGATTTTGGAACGGTTCCCGGCAACGACGGGACCGCTCAGGTAATCGATGCGTTTGGATTCAAGGCCCAATCGGCGATCCCCGACGGCCATCTGATCCCCTTCACTCTTCTTCTGACCGACGCCGCCGACAGTAGTTGGACGAGCGATTTTTCGGTGACGGCGCATGCCCCGCTGGTCGAATACGTTTCGGTGGTCGCCGATGACGCAACGGGAAACAATAACGGTATTCTGGACCCCGGCGAAACCGTGTCGCTGAAGGTAACGATCAGGAACATGGGATCCGGCCAGGCCGATGGCGTCGCCGGCACATTGACCGAAGACGATTCATACATCAGCATCGGCGATGAAAGCGGCACGTTCGGCACGGTAGCTCCCGACGGCGGCGCCGCCAATAACGGCGGCATCGGTTTCATGGTAACCGCCGATGCATCATGCCCGCGGGGACACCAAATTTCATTTGCCGTGGCCATTACCGGCGCGCGTGACTACACGACCAGTCTGGTTTTCGATATGGTGGTGGGAGACCGCGTGCCGTTCTTCACCGATGATTTTTCCTACGATCAAGGATGGACCGGTTTGGGCGGTTTGGGTGAGTGGACGATCGGCGCGGCCACCGGCGGTACCGGTTCCGACTCGTACGGCGGACCGGACCCGGCCACGGATCATACCCCGACCTCCGATAATATGGTGTTGGGCAACGATCTGACCTCCGGCACCGGCGGCGATTACAACTCGTCATTGTCGACGACCTACTGGATAACCTCACCGGCATTCGACTGCTCGGAATTTAATGGCGTGACCCTCGGTTTTTGGCGCTGGTTGGGAATGGAAAAGAGCAACTACGATCACGCTTATCTGCAGGCTTATGATGGTTCCGCCTGGGTGACGGTATATGAAAACAGCACGACTGATCTCAATGAAACCGCGTGGGGCTTCCAGGAGTATGATGTTTCCGCCATTGCCGACAGCAATCCCAACTTCCAGATTCGCTTCGGCATCGGTTCCTCGGATGGATCCGGAAACTACTGCGGTTGGAACATCGATGATTTCGTTCTGAAAGGATACGGCGAATTGACCACCGGCCAGATATCTCTTCTGGATGAAGAAGTGGCCGACAGCCTGATTCCCGGCGACACGACCGTGGCGACGATCCGGGTGACCAACCTGGGCGGGACGGGGTCATTGCGGGTGCGATTCAGCCCCAGCGTTTCCTGGATAACCTGT
>JAQVRW010000359.1 GCA_028700875.1 Candidatus Zixiibacteriota bacterium
GACCACCAGCGCGGCAACGGCCGACAGCAGCGTGGCCGGGGATAAGCCGAACGCGGCGAAATCCTCGAGGATCCATCGCAGCCAGAAGATGTCGATGTGCATGCTGATGATGGTGAACGTGAAACTGTCGATCAATAGAAAATAGACGACGGTCGTGATGATCGCGCCCGAAACGGCGACGGCCCATCGGTTGAGAGAGGACAGGATGAGGTATGAAAGGCTGGCGATAATGTAGATGGCCAGGACGTAGTATCCGAGGCTGACGGAGATCATATAGGTCCAGGACACAAAATCAAAGTGAAGGTCCCGGGTGTTCCGCAGGAGAATCAAAATTACCAACAGGGCGTTGGCCGCGATCGCGACGTTCACCCGCCAATACCCGCCCAGTGCGTTCTTACGGCTTATCATATTTCCGTCGGGAAGATGACCCTGCGCCGTCATCGGGTGAATTCATCCATCTCAAGGCTTCGAACTTGTTACGAAACAGCCGTATGGCGATATCCCCGGAGCCGGTATTGTGCAGCAGGATGAGAATCCGCATCGACGACTCCATCGTCCCGTCTTTCAAGATGAACGCCCATTTGCTGGCGCCGAAACGGCCGCTCACGTTGTTGACGTACGATCGGAAACGATCGATGTCGCTCATACTCCAGTCGCCCTCGGCTTCGGTCAGGTCATACATCAAACCCATCCCCTTCCGGAATTTCCCGTCGGACAGGATGGTTCTGATAAGGTCCATGGTTTCGGTCACCCTGACCGCCCCCGACCGTTTTGCGGCAATCAGGTTTATCGACGGGTCGATATGATATAATGTTTTCATTTCGCCGACCATCCTTTTTCGATGCCGGCAACGCCGTCATCGGATCCGGGATATTCGCTCAACTCAAGGGGAAGCGGCGGCGCCGCCTCCCCTTGACCCCAAACAAAGGAACAGCCCCCAGAGCGCATTACTTGCCGGCGATGGGGAAGTGATAGGTCAAACCGACCATGGCGTCGATCGCACCGAGGTTGGCGAAGTCGTCGCCGAACTTGTCCTCATCCTTCGTGATCATGAGGTGGTACTTGCCCTCGGCGAAAAGCGAAAGCGCGGGGGTGACGAAAACCTCCACTCCGGCCCCGAAATGGGCGCCGAAGCTTGTCCCCTTCCATTCTTCAGTGCCGGCGCCATAGGGGAACGTAATCGGATCGCCGTTCACGCCGTCGTCGGTGACTTTCCAGAAATAGACGCCGCCTCCGGCGAGAATATACGGATTGACGATGTTCTTTTCCGCCTTGATGAAGCTCCCCAGATTAAAGACACCGTCGACGTACGCATATGGAGCGCTAAAGTACGGTTCCTCGGACATGTCGCCTCTGACCTCGTCTTTCAGCTTCATGAAGGTATAGGTAAATCCTCCCCGAAGCGTGAATTCCTTGACGGGGGTATAGGTGAGATGGGCGCCGAATCCGGGACCCACGCCGAAATAATCGCTGAAACTGCTGTCGATGGTGAAATCACCGGAGGCCGGTATCATAAGACCGCCGTTTACGCCGACACCCAGTTTGCCGACCGTGCCGTCCACTTGCGCCGACGCCGTGGAGGCGATCACCAGGCAAAGGACCGCCAGACCAAGTCCAAAACGTTTCATATACTTTTCTCCTTGTTGTGTTTTCGAACTTTCGTTATCTCTGCTACCGTGTTAACACATCCATAATGAGTATTTCCCAAACACCACCTCCTTTTCCTTCGGACATATCCATATTTTAAGGCCGGCTCCGTCCACCGGATCCGCGGGGGCGGGGGGGAGGAGGCAAAACCGGCGGACGGATTGACCGGCCTATTGTACGATTTCCCTTTCGCCGAATGAGGCATTCCCGCCCCGCCGCGCCGGGCGGAGCTTTCGCGGTCATTCCTCCCCGCGCTCATCCGGACCGTGTGCATATTTATAGACCAGCGGCGTCCGCCCTGCTGGGGGAAGCAGGTTTGGACCGCGGACGCGTGGGCTGGTCTGGACTTTTCCGATATCTTCATGGTTCGCATTCCTCATGGTCTCTGCTTGACCACCAATGACCACCGACCGCATTCCGGTGGCTCGAACAAAACCCTTCCTTCATCATGTTGCGGCCTTGAACATTTGAACGAATTCCGCCCATTGGGCCAGCGTGCTGTCGCGTTCGGCGTCCGTCATGCGCCCAAACAGCAACAAGGCCGGAATAAGCTCCGACCCGGCCGGCGTCCGACCGAGGGCGACCCTGGCGGCATTCGACACCCGGTCGATATTCTCGGAGGTGAGCACCCCGGACAGATCGTGGACCGTCTGAATTCCGAACCCGAGAGCCATCTTCAGCACACCCGCGATATCATATTGAGAACAGGACAAACCGTGCGACGCCAGGACGAGGGGCAGGTTCACCACGGTCAGCGGCGCGGTTTCATCGAACCGGCCCTGGTTCCTGCTGTCCGACAGTTCCTTGGCCATGTAATCGAAATGTTCGTCAATCGTCCCCAAAAGCCGCCCGACCAACTGCGATTGCGCCTGGACCATCGGCGAACTGGTGCGATATTTGTAACCGAGCAGGTGCTCGATCTCCGCCCAGACATCCTGGGTGAGGGTGCGCAGTTGCAGTTCGAACCAGGGCCGAGCGTCGTCGGGATGAATCTCTTCGCGGAGGCGCAACACGTAATGAATGGAATTGTACCCGCTGGGCTTGGTATGGCATTCCATATCTATTCCCAGCGCCTCGCGAGTCGGATTACTCATGTACGCGTGCGGTGGATGATCCGTCGAGATGTCAAACCAGCCGCAGTTGCGTATCTCCCGATCGATGAGCGGCAGCGATGAAAGAAAATACGCCACCACCCGAGCCCCGACCGTATCGGTCATGGACTCGAAACTTCGATTACAGAAACCGTCAGGGAAACGATCCGGTTTGGCCAACACCTTCCGTACGACCGCGCCGGTCGGCTTGATTCTAACCCGGACTCGCTGTACCGGCGTCGGAAGCGGTTCACCGGCTTGATTGGGCAGTTTGTCCCAGTAACCGGGTTGGCGCCAAACCGCCAGCAGATCCCGCAACCGGTTTTCCAGGGGCGCCAACGTTCGATCCACATAGGCGTTGTATTGTCCGACGAATTCTCGAAGAGCGAGCAGAGTCGGACTGGCTTCGTTGCCCGGCGAATTGCCGTTCAATCCCGACGTTATCGACGCGTCGTCGTCATATGCTTGTTCCATTTTATCCAGCTCGCTCATGCCGTCATTTGGCTCCATAATTGGCCTGCGCGCGTTCTTGTCGGCCAGACCCGTCCACCGGATAGGGACGTTCCGGCAAGGTGATAGTGGACGGGTGACTGGCCGAACATATATGCTCCTTTACAGCGAAGACTGATCCGATATCATGGATACTTCTCCCGGAATCAATTCCGGCGCCGCCTGGGTCTTTTTCGCTCGGCGGGCGGCCATCTTCTGCGACAGATGAACCTTCACCTGATCTAGGGTGGCGTAGACGACCGGCACCAGCTTAAGGGTGATGAACATGCCGCTGGCCAGGCCGCCGGTCATGGCCCAGCCCATGCCGTTTTTCAATTCCGAACCGGGATTGGTGGCCAGAGCCAGGGGCATCATCCCCAGCACCATGGCCACGGTGGTCATCAGGATGGGCCGGAACC
>JAQVRW010000360.1 GCA_028700875.1 Candidatus Zixiibacteriota bacterium
CACAAACACGGCATCATACCCTTCCTCGAACAGCTCATCGATGCTGTCCAGTTTGCCGACCACGAAGCTGGTCACGATTTCCACGCCCATTTGTCTCAGGACGTCCACTTCGGCGGCGACGATTGCTTTGGGCAGACGAAATTCCGGGATGCCATAAATCAGCACGCCGCCCGGTTTGTGCAACGCCTCGAACATCGTGACCTTGTGGCCTAATTTGGCCAGATCGGCCGCGACCGTGATTCCCGATGGGCCGGAACCGACCACCGCCGCCCGTTTGCCGGTCGGCGGCGCCACTTCGGGAGCCTCAACCTCGCCGTGGTCCCGTTCCCAATCGGCTACGAATCGCTCCAAATTGCCGACCGCCACCGGTTTGAATTTCTTGCCCAGGACGCAGAGTTTTTCGCATTGTTCGTCCTGCGGACAGACCCGTCCGCACACCGCCGGAAGAGCATTGGTTTCCTTGATCTTGCGCGCCGCCGCGCTGTACTTCCCGGCCATGATCAAGCGGATAAATCCGGGAATGTCCACCTCGACCGGGCACCCCTCCATGCATTTCGGCTTGGGGCAGTCCAAGCACCGCGAGGCCTCCATGACGGCTATCTCCGGAGGCAGGCCATGAGGAACCTCGTTGAAATTCCCGATCCGTTCATCGCCTGTCTGCGTTGGCATTTCCTGCCGGGGAATTTTCATCCGATCTTTATTCGCAAGTTTGTTGTCGGCCACAGCAGGGTCTCCTCATGTATCCGAATGGGCTTCCGGGGAGGATGCGGCCTGTTGATAGGCGCACCCTTCCGGGCTGTGCAGGAATCTGTCGTACGCTATCTTTTCGTACTTTTGATACATTTTCAGGCGACTGGTCATCTCGGCAAAATCCACCAGATGGGCGTCGAAATCGGGCCCGTCGACGCAGGCGAATCTGGTTTTGCCGCCCACGGTGACGCGGCAGGCGCCGCACATCCCCGTGCCGTCAACCATGACCGGATTCAGGCTGACCCAGGTCTTGATGTTCTTCGGGCGGGTGGTTTCGGCCACCGCTTTCATCATCGGTACCGGGCCGATGGCCATGATAAAGTCTATCGGCTTTCCGTCGTCCATCAGTTTTTGCAGCACCGTGGTCACGAAGCCGTGGGTGCCGAAGGAGCCGTCATCGGTGGCGATATGCAGGATATGAGACGCCTCGGTTAATTCCTCCTGGTAGATAAGCAGGTCTTTCGTGCGTGCGCCGATAATCGTTTCCACCTGGTTGCCGGCCTCTTTCAAAGACTGGGCAATCGGGTAAATAGGGGGGATGCCGACTCCGCCGCCAAGAAGCACGCAACGGCCGAACTTTTCCACATGCGACGGCAGGCCCAACGGCCCGACCACGTCATTAAACGAATCGCCGGTTTTCATCCCGTTCATCGAGGCCGAGGTCTTGCCGACCTCCTGGATGACCACGGTCAGGACCCCGTTGGCTCTGTCCAGGCCGCCGATCGACATGGGAACCCGTTCGCCCTTATCGTGTTGCCGCAATATGACAAATTGTCCGGCCCTGGCTTTGGTCACGACCTTGGGGGCCGCGATCCGGAACCGGCAGATTTTGGGGCACAGTTCTACTTTATCCAGTATCTTGAACACGACTCCTCCGACTAACCCTCGCCTCTATAATTAACGAAATACACTACGAAATAATGAACGACTTCCGTGGTCGTAAACAAGCCGGTCGCCTCCCCTTTTTTTACCTCGTTCCACCGGGCGGTGAAACCGGGATCGGCCGCCAGGGCCGAATCGACGCGGCGAACCACCTCTTCATACCGCTTGGCGTCGAAATCACGACGGGCCTGCTCCGGAAGAATCGTCGTGAAACGCTCCAGCCGGGTTTGTACCTGCTCCTGCCGGGAAGGAGCACATCCAGTCACCATGATAGCCAGAACAGCGATTATGGTGATTAAGTTCGTCTGTCGCCAGACATAACGGGCCATAGGTCCGCTTTAGGATTTCTCCAGTTGATCGACTATCCGCTTGGTTTCCTTGGCGATCACCAGTTCTTCGTTGGTCGGAATGACCATGACGCTGACCCGGGAATCGGCCGAGGACACGATCGCCGCGCTTTTGCCCGGCGCCTCGTTCTTGGCGTTATCCAGCTCGATGCCCAGGCACCCCAGGCCGGAGACGCAACGCCGACGGACTTCAACGGCGTTTTCGCCGACGCCGCCGGTAAAGACCACCGCGTCCAGTCCGCCCAGCGCGGCCATGTAGGCGCCGATATATTTCTTGATCCGGTAGCAATAGACCTCAAGCGCCAGGCGGGCATTGACATGTCCCTCGCCGGTGGACTTGAGAATCTCCCGCATATCGGATGACAACCCCGATATGCCCACGAGACCGGAGTGTTTGTTCATGAGCGTGTTGGCCTCGTTCAAGGTCAACTCTTCCAGGGCCATGACATGAAGGATGATGGCCGGGTCGATATCGCCGCACCGGGTTCCCATCACCAGCCCCTCAAGAGGAGTGAAGCCCATCGTGGTGTCCACCGAGACGCCCCCGTCGACCGCCGCCATCGAGGCGCCGTTGCCCAGATGGCAGGTGATGATTTTCAAATCCTCGATCGGCCGCCCCAGCAGCTCGGCCGCCTTGCAGGAAACGTAATAATGCGACGTGCCGTGAAAGCCGTAACGGCGGATGCCATATTTCTTATACAGCAAATACGGCAGGCCATAGATGTAGGCGTACGGCGGCATCTTATGATGGAACGCCGTGTCGAAAACGCCTACCTGGGGGATATTGGGCAGGGAGATCGTGGCGGCGTTGATGCCGCGGATGTTGTGGGGATTATGCAGCGGCGCCAGCGAGATCAGATCCTTCAGCTCGGCCATGACTTCGCCGTCGATAAGGACCGATCCGGTAAACCGTTCGCCGCCGTGAACGACGCGATGACCCACGGCCTTGATTTCGCTCTTGTCCGAGATGACGCCGTGATTGGGGGACAGCAGGATCGCGATGACGAAATCGATCGCCTGCGTGTGATCCAGGATTTCCCCGGAAATCTTCGTCTGGGGCCGGTCGAACGCCTTATGGGTCAACACCGAACCGGACATCCCGATCCGCTCCACCAACCCGATGGCCAGCGCTATTTCCTTTTCCATGTCGATCAACTGATACTTGACCGACGAGGACCCGCAATTCAGAACCAAAATTTTCATGCTGTATATTCCATCAATGGTTTCAGATTAAATGCGATTGCCTTCTTTGTCGTACTTGAAAAACCCCTGGCCGGTTTTCACGCCCAGGTTGCCCGCGCGAACCATCTTGCGCAGAAGCGGACACGGATTGTATTTGTGTTCCGACAACTCCGCCAGGAGGTTTTCCATCCAGGCCATGACCTCATCCAGCCCCATCAGGTCGGCCAGGGACAACGGCCCCATGTTGAATCCGAACCCCAGCTTCATGGCGGCGTCGATATCATCCGGCGTGGAAATCCCCTCCATCAGCACGTGCATGGCCTCGTTGAGCATCGGCACGATGATTCGGGTGGTGACGAACCCCGGATATTCATTCACCAGGATCGGCTGCTTGTTGATCTGCCCGGCGAATTCCCGGATCATTTGATAGGTTTCATCCGAGGTCTTCAAGCCCCGGACTACCTCCACGATC
>JAQVRW010000361.1 GCA_028700875.1 Candidatus Zixiibacteriota bacterium
GGCCGGGGCGAGAAACCGGATTATATATCAAGAAGCTTCCTATGAAGAATCGCTACGCTTGCCGATCTTTGCGGCAAACTTCTCTATAACATGCTGCAATCCATCTGCGGTTTTTAGAGCATGTCGATCTACCAATAAGGGGTCGTACTTTTTGACTCCTTCCACGCCTATTTTATGCAATACAGGAAGTATTTTTGTCTTTTCCGGCGATTCTGATGCGTGTAACGCAGCCAATTCCTCTTTAGGCCACTTCTTGGCGAAGAAACTCGGACTAAGAACAACTATCCCATATCGAGAATTCCGAAGTCCTTCGTTGATCGTTGCCCGAATTGGATCACCAACTTCAATGCAAAAAGTGTCATACCATATATGTAGACCGCGCTCCCTCAAACCACGGGCGATTTGGTCAACAACCTCCGCTTTGTCTTCACTAGCATGGCAAATAAATGCATCAAATTGGCATTTGGGCACGGACTGATTAGCGGGCATATTTCCATTATTCGCTACGCCCAATTCCGTTGGGTAAACCGCCGTCTCAAAGGGAATATCCACAGGGTATATGCGAAGGATTTTTTGGATTTCAGTCTCCTTTTGAGGATTGATGATATACGGTTCAAGCGATTCGTGCCCGCGTGCGATTCTGAAAGACTCAAATTGTGGTTGTCGCTCTAATAAACCCGCCTTAGTAAGCGCTCGAAGCATCTCATTTACGTCATCCTTGGACGCATCAAGATTGTCAGCAAGAATGGGCCAAGCTATACCTTTTTCCGGATGTTTCTGATTCACCCAATATATGAATTGGAGTATTTCTCGCTTTAACTCTTGCCCATAGATTTGATCCCGTGCCCGCTGTCTATTATACTCCCCCACACCAAATTCTAGGTTCTTTTGATCCGGCGATTTTCTGATCGTCTGCAAAGCAAACTTAACCACTGCGTTGTGAATATTCCAAGAATTGCCCGCGACAGCTTTTAATTCCGCAACCCCATTTATCTCAACAAAAACGGTGCCACTCCCCCCTTCATCTGGGGGTTCATTTCGCGTGAATTTGTAAGAATCCGGTGAATCATCTCTTGGATCATCATTATAGGGTTGAGCTGAATAGAATGCAGAATACCCAAAGGGTCGCTGGTTCACAACGGTTATGACAAAGTCCAAGAATTTTGGTTCGGTCATCCGGATATCCTTCCCCGATGATCCAATATGTTCTCTATTCCATCACACGGCGGGCGGAGAGGAAACGCTTGCTGTAATACTTATCCGTCAAATTGGAAATGATAATGCCGTCGGTCGAGGACACATGCACGAATTCATCGAAGCCAACATAGATGCCGACATGCGATACGCCCTTGCCGCCGGTGTCGAAAAAGACCAGATCGCCGAAATACAAATCTCCCGGAGCGACCTCGCGGCCTGCCGTGAACAGGTTCTCGGTCGTACGCGGCAGATGAATCCCGGCATACTCGGAATACATCTGGTCCACGAACTCGCTGCAATCCATCGCCTTGCCATCCGGACCGCTTCCCGTTGCCGGACGGCCGATATATTTGTCGATCACGGCACCGAACGCAATCGGATCGACCGCATACTTGGAGGCGATATTCGGATTGTCCGCATCCCGGCTGGCCCGTTCGGTTTGGTATGTCCCCTCGGCGTCATGGAATCCGCCGCCGTACCGGGGTGTCCCCTGACACCCAGCCAGAAGCGCCAGCCCGATCGCCCCGATGATTATCTTCCGCCGCAGCATCCTAACTCAACCTCGGATATATGATCCCAAATCTAGTTTTATAATAGACCCGTGTTAAAACGATTGTCAAGACGAGAAGGACCAGGTACAAGGGAAAATGAAAGGCCGCCATCAGGGTCAAAAGCAGAATCGGCGCCTTGCAGGTGAATAACATTAGCCGGGAATTGAAGGAAATCAGGAGAATCACGATCAAAACCGCCGTTATGCCCGCGACGATCCCGATCTCATAATTGCCGATGAAAACACCGGTCCAGACGGTCAGGAGGGCGACAACAAGGGCGAGCCACAACGCCCGTTTCGGTCCTAGCGCTACCGCCACCGTCTTCTTCGATGTTGCGGCGTCGCCGGCCATATCGGGGATAGTGGTCAGGACAAACGCGGTCGTCACGGCCATAAAATACGGGATCGCCGGCCGGCCCAGGTCGGTATAGACGAAGCCCGGCGCGGCGCAGGCCGGGACCAGAAAGCCGAACGTCGCGGCATTGACCAACAACCCCGCGACCGGCAGGTCCTTCCACTTCGCGCCGGGCGCCGAATAGAGAACACCCAAGACGACAATCAGAATGGCCGAGATCATCGAGGCGCGGGCAAAGAAAAGGGGGATCAACAATCCGCCCGACGTAAGAACGGCATACCATATCCACGCCGCTCGAATCGAGATCACCCCCCGCGGCAGAAAATACAGCTTGTCGTTGATCCGATCCGTCTCGATATCGAAAATCTGGTTGAGGACATACGCCCCCATCATGATCAGCGTCAAGGCGGCCAGGCCATACAGGTTGGTCCATAAATCCACCGCGCCGCCGTCGTGTGACCCGACAGCCAGGAAATGGAGATAGATAGTCCAAACGGGAATGAGCAGAATCGGGCGGCCGAAGAATATGAAATCCACCGGTTTCACATCCAGGCCGCATGCAGGATATATTTCAGGTAGAAATAAACTATGGGCGAGGAAAACAGCAGCGAGTCAAACCTGTCCAGAACCCCGCCGTGGCCGGGAATAATCGACGACGAATCCTTGATACCCAGCGACCGTTTCCAGAGCGATTCGGCCAGATCGCCCAACTGCCCGACCAGGCCGATCAAGATCGACAAAGCGAGAAAATGAATGACCTCGACCTCTTTCAGCCAAACCAGCTTGAAAAGAATCGCCACGAGGAAGATACCGATAAATCCACCGATGAATCCCTCGATGGTTTTATGAGGCGAGACCGATGGCGCCAGTTTGTGCTTGCCGAAATTCGACCCGAAGAACATGGCCGCGGTATCCCCCAGCCAAAGGGACCCGAGCAGGAAGAAGACCCACCATTGCCCCGGCGCGGGTGTCATCCATGCGGCCTTGCCCCGAATCAGATAGACACACGGCCACAAGAGGCCGATATAAACCAGCCCCCAGGCCAAATATGTGAGCCGGGAGAAGAGCCGGTCGGTCGGCTCCTTGCCAACAGCCTGGATCATGCCGGTCAGGAGAAATGCTATCACGAGCATTATGCGCCCATAGGCATCCATGCCGGTCGCGATGAACCAAACCGAGCCTATCGCGCCGAGAAATATCACCATAAACGGCAACGAGAAAATGCGATACCCGCTGTCGTGGAGGTATTCATATATCCCGATCGCGGCCAAAAGCAGAACGAAATAGAGGAACGTATCGCCGCCGCGAAAGGCCATGAACAGAATGGCCGGTATGGCCACGACGGCGACAGCGATGCGTTGAGCCAGGTTCTTCGAGATCATGTCGAGCCAACCCGTCCGAAACGGCGATCACGTCTGATATAATCCTTGAGCGCTGTCAGAAAATCGGCCCGGCCAAAATCGGGCCATAATGTATCGGTGATGTACATTTCCGTATACGACGTTTGCCAGATGAGGAAATTCGACAGC
>JAQVRW010000362.1 GCA_028700875.1 Candidatus Zixiibacteriota bacterium
CCAACTGATCGCGTCCGGTTCCAGTTGCTGTTCATCGTCCTCCTGCGGCCCATCAATGGAAGTCAGTGGCCGTCTGGCCGGCCTGATTGCTTCGGTCAAAGTCGCCGCCCGCAAACCGGGTGGACGGGAGGAAAACGTATGACCCGCGGACGGGTGCTTTATGCCGCCTTGATAGTATTGATATTGTCGGCCGCATTACCGGCCGCGGCACCGATAGATATTTCTGATGCGGCTATCGAGCGGCTTTTGGCCCATCCTTTTCAGTTCGACTATACCACGCTCACCAGCGACAGCGCTCTGCGCCGGTTGGTCGATGCCGTCGACCTCCAGTTGGCGACTATTGAGTATCGCCAACTCAAAGAATTGATATCCTCTCCCCAGGACTCCCTGATTAAACAGGAATTCGGCCGGGATCTCGAGGCGCGGTATCGGGATATACTGGGAGACGGATTCCTTTTCGACAAACTGCGCCCGTGGCGCCAGACGACGTCCGACCCGGCCTGCCGCGCCTATATCGGGCTGATAACCGAGCGGCGGGAGGCGCTTCAGGCCGACCCGACGCTGCTACGCGGGGCGAAGGAATTGGCCCAACGGATCGCGGATCGGCTGTATCAATTTCGTTTCGCCGTCGGCGGCAAGGAATACCAGGGGGCCGATATCGTCGGCCTGATGGAATCGGGGAGCGACCGAAACCTGCTCAAGGCGCTCTATCGGCTGCAAAACGATTCTGCCGCGATTCTGGCCGCCGATGCCTCTCGGTTGTATGGCCTGTACAGCCGCATGGGCGAGGGGCGGGGGTATCCGACTTCGTTCGATTATACGCTATCGCGTCTGTCCTTTCGCAAGCCGGAATGGTTCAAGATTGCCGAGGACTTGACAACCGCCACCGAGGCCGAATACCAGGCTTGCCTGACCGCAGTGCGGCAGGATGTCGGCGACAATAACCTATCCTTCTTCGACATCGACCATTACCTTCGTCAGGGGGCACAGCTGCCGGATGAATACTTTTCCACCGCCGCCGCCGATTCGGCCGTCAGCAAGATCATGGCCGGGGTTGGCCTCGATTCCCTGGCGCAAAAACTGGTGATTATCAAGGTCGATTCCGCCCGATGGCCGGCTCTGGCGATACGCTTTCTGCCGCCGTATGACGTGCAGATGGTCAAAAGCAACCTGGGTGGATTCGCCTATTACCGACGGCTGGTGACGGAGATGGCCCGGACTTTGCCCTGGGTCTATGCCGATACCGCGCTTCCGTTTCTTCTGCGCGATTATCCGGCAGGAACCGAGGAAATGATAACCGGGGCGTTCGAGGGTTGGGCGCTGGACAGCGCCTTTCTGGCGGCGAATTTCTCGATCCCCCAAGACCAACTCAATCGCTTCATCACCTGCAATCGCCGGCTGTCCGTGTTCCGCCTGCGTCAACAGTTGGTCTATTTCATGATGGAATATTATCTGTCCGAGGGAAAGTCGGCCGTCCCGGCAACCCTCTTTTGGTCGCTGGAAAAATCGCTTCTGGGCGTGACCGACAGCTCCTTTCAATGGATTGAGACACTCCTGACCGGGACCATGGAAAAATACCCCGAGTGGATAGCCCACCAGTTCACCCGGATAAAGCTCAACGAGATTTTGGATAAGCGGTTCGGCGATGGGTACATGGGCGATAAACGGACCGGACCGTTTATTATCAACGCTTTCTGCCGCTCCGGACGGACCCGGACGGCCGAAGAATTCGTCACGGGCTATGACGTCGATCGTCTATCGGTTGATGATATCAAGCGCCAATGGCGCCTGCGGTAGGATCAGCCTATTCGGAGGCTCGATATAGTTCCTTTTCGCCGGCGAATTGGACCGCCAAAGCGGTAATGATCTCTTTCAATCGGATTTGGTCAAGCCCCAGGATCAGCGCGGCAGGCGGCAACTCCGGCAGGTCGGCCGAGGTTTCCTCGGCGGACATGTTCGCGTTTCGGGCAAGGGTGTCGGCCAGATTGACAATAAACGCCAGAGGAACAGGGCGTTCGTTTTCGCCTCGGGGGGCGTGGTGTTCCGCGACCGCCTGAACCAGCAGGCGGGGAAACGCCCACTTCTGCAATAACAAATGGCCCACTTCGGTATGGTCGAACCCCAGGATTTCCCGTTCCAGTTCAATATATGATCGTCCGGATTCTTCCGCCCCGACGATGACCGTTTGATATTGCTCCGGGGTTTTCTGCATCAAAACCAATTTGCCGATATCATGCATCAACCCCGCGATAAACGCCTCCTCGAACCCCGGATGGTCGATTGCCTGAGCGGTCAATCGGGAGGCCAACGCGGTCGCCAGCGTATGTTCCCACAGGGAGTCGCGGAACCGCTGATTGGCCACTCCCTTGTACAGAGAATGGGTCGAACTGGCTACCACCAGGGACCGCAACGTTTTGAATCCCAGCAGAATGATGGCTTCCTTGAGCGTGTAAACCTCTTTGGCGCGGCCATAGAACGAGGAGTTGGACAGCTTCAACACCCGGGCGGTAAGCGATTGATCGGCCATGATCGCCTTGCAGATTTTGTTCAGACTGGAATTAATATCGGCGGTCAGGCTCATCAGCGTGGAGACAATCGCCGGCGAGGCCGGAAGATCGCCGATTGAGGCTATGATGCGATCCAGCGCGCGATTTGGTTGCACGACAAAAGCCATAGAGATTCTGTGTTCTTTCCCAACATGGAGACAAAGACCGTTCTTCGTTATCTTTTTCGGATAATATCGCCGGAATTTTACCTTCGATGGGAGCCAAAGGGCGGGTTATTCCCCGTTTCGCTCGATAACGGCCAGTTTTTTGGCCTGACGGCGGCGAATCTCCTCCGGTATCGGCCAGCGCTTGACCTCGTCTTGAAGCGCCAACAAGGCTTCGGCGCCTCCGCGGGCGGGATTATTCAGGCGGCGATAACATTGGCTGAGATAAAAGGCGGCTTCCACAGCGTTGTAATAGTTGCCGGGGTCATTTCGCTGATGGTCGAGAATGAGGGCATAGGTTTCGGCCGCGCCTGAATGGTCGCCCGCCTTGAAATACGCTTCTCCCAAAGCCCACAAAAATGTCATCCCCAGGGGATATCGATGATGCATCATATCCGCCAGGCGGATCGCCTCGCCATAGCGGTCTTCATTGATATATATCCAGATCAACGATGTTTGGGCGGCGTCCATGGAAATTTCCGAGGAATCGACCGCCAGATTCAATAAACGCAACCCGTCCTGTCGTTCATCCTTGAAAATCGGCGTCCAATTCAATAACCGGGTTCGCACCGATTTCCAGTAGCGGTAGGATCCAAGACCCAGGGCGACATCGTGAAATGAAGGATCTATCCGATACGCGCGGGTAAACAGTTTCCCGGCCGCCAAACCGCGACGAAGGGCGGTCCAGGTATGTCCGGCGCGTCCCTCGGAAACCGCCCGCAAGGCGGCCGCTTGTCCCAAATAGTAGCAGGCCAGGGCCGAATCCCCGCGACGGGCCAGGATATCCTCGGCCATTTTCTTGAGGCGATCGCCTGAGGCTATAAACCACGGCCGAAGCGAATCCGACTCGGAGGCCATCATCTGCGCTTGATATAGCGTGGCCCGGCACAATTCGGCCATCGGGGCCGTGTCACC
>JAQVRW010000363.1 GCA_028700875.1 Candidatus Zixiibacteriota bacterium
TTCTGGTTCATTACGGGCGTATCCAAAGGAAACGGGGTGAACAGTTGCCTGACCAGATTCTCCGCGGTACCCGGCTCCGCCGCCCGCGCGCCGTCGGCAAGATGCTGTTCAAATGGTCGATGGTTGTTCCAGATAACCCGGGAATATATTCGGGCGAGACGATGATAGGCTTTGGTGGGCAGTGCCCTGAGCACCCGCAGGGTATTTTTGACGACGCCCTTCCTTTTGAGGATGGCGATCCCCTTCGGCAGACCATCGATGGGGCACCCGCTGAGCATCATGGCTCCGGTGGGAAGCGACGCTATCTTCATCAGGTTCAAAACCGCGATCGCGCCAAGCGAATCGGCCACCATGAGTGCTATTGTTCCCTCGGTTGACAATGTGTCCGCAATTCGGCCGATGACCGTAGCATAATGAGAAATCGTTATCGGCCCGTTATGCAACGGCGCTGTCTCGCCGAACCCCGGCAGGTCTATGGCGATAAGACGGTAGCTTGCCGGCAGGCGGTCGAATACATCCCGCCAGACGTGGGTGGAAGCAAGCCAACCGTGGATGAAGAGAATGATAGGCCCATCCCCCTGCACCCGCGCATTAATCGCGATGAATTCTCCATCGATTTCAATATGTAGAGTGCGTCGATTTTCCATTATTTCATCATTATTTCACCAAACCGGTAGTCCGCACGTCCATGATAGTTATGAGACATGCTTGGACACGCATCGTACGTCAAACAGCACACCCGGCAGGGCACACTGTCTACTTCAATAGGACCCGATGCGCTTCCGACGACAATGTCATCTCGATTCGGTTGAGCTCATTCGCCCCAACGCATCTCACACTGTCGAAAACTAAGGTGAGCGGCAAATCGCCTGACTGATTGAGCGTTTCTACCGTTACCCGATCTTTTGGGTATCGAAACCAGGCATAAATATAAATCGTCTTCTTTCGGGCCAGGAACTCAGGCTCCTGACGATGAGTGGCTTTCCCATATACAAAATCATCGACGTCCGTGTAGGATCGCAACGAATCGGGATGAATGATTGCGCCGAGATTGGTCTTTATGGTAAGCTTTGATGGAAATATGGCGAGGGTATCGCAAATCCGGTTCCGGATATCTACCTTCACGGATGCCGCGCCGGTGCTGTCGCTGACGACATATGCGTTGAGGATCATTATTTCCGATTTAATACTACCTTCGCCCATCACCGCAAAACCTTTGGGAGGTGAACCGCACATGAGCATCATCGCCAAAGGGAAGGTGCTGAAGAATACCAATCCTAATTTAATCATAGAAACGGTTCAGGCGAGCATCCGCTCGCCCCTGCAATAAGAAAATAATGTCGCTATTACTTCCCGCCAATCATCGCCGTGATCGCGGAGAGAAGAGCGTCTTTATGGCCGCCATACAAGCCACCGCCGGCGGAGGCATCGGCGCAGGGAAGAATCATCCAATTGCCGCCATGGTTTTTCAGGGCGGCCAGAAAATTATTATCCGGCGTCTGGCCGGTCCCGCAGGCGGCAACTATGAACTTTCCTGCTTTGTTGGTCACGGCCCAATCGTATTGCTCGCCGATCTCGGAGGCGGCGGCCGAAATTTCATAGCTCGATTTCAATTTCATCCACCACCAGACCACCGGCAGAAGCAGGTCGGGGGCGCTCATATCCTGCTTGCGGATGACCCGTTTTTGCCAGTCGTGGCCGTTGGCCACGAGGTTTTCGGCAACCACAAAATCGATTCGACGTTCCAGCGGCCAGGCCCGAAACGCCGCCGTGGCGCCCTGGTCTTCACCCCAGATAATAACCGGATGAATCAGCAGGTTTTTCAGATCCAGTAGCGATACCACTTCCTGAACGTCTTCCGCTTCGTAATACCCCCCGGACCGGTATTTTCCCTCGCTTTGGCCATACCCCCGTTGGTCATAGACCATAACGTCGAATCCGCTGTCCACCAACATCTTGGCTTTTTCCAGCTGGGAGTTGCGATCACCAAAAAGGCCGTGAACCAGGACAAATGTCCCCTTGGGGGAGGACGTCTTGAACAGGATTCCGGCCAGCTTTTGATTGTCCTCGGAGATGACTGTCAAAGTATCGCCGACAACCCCGGGGAGGCTGGCGGTCGGTTGTCCGGTATCGCCTTCCGGCCGGGAAACGATTTTCCCCGCTTGGTTGAGGGGGTAAATCCATAGGACGAAAATGAGAATAACCACCAAAATGATAGCCAGGGTGGCTTTTACGGCTTCACGGGTCTTTTTTGTCATGGTGGACATAATTTAGGCGACCTTCCGGCCACGGGCAACAAAAAAGAGCCCCCAAACCCATAAATGATTGCAAAGCCTTTGGATAATCGTTACCATAAGGCATTAAAATCTATGCCCGGACATACCGATAAAAGAGGTATGAAGAAATATTTTGCCATATCAGGGATTATCCTTATGGCCGCGGCCATCATGGGCGGCTGTAACGGAACAGTCACCGGGCCGGGATATACGCCGAAATACCGGGTCGAGGGGATTTTGGTCAAGAGTCTCGATGGCGGGTCGGCCCGAATCGATCTGACGCTCACCAAGGACAGCCTCAGCTACAAGAAAGCGGTCATCACGCTGGGGACAACCATCCTGGACACTAACACTCTCGGATATACCAAGATATTCGCCTCCGGCGCGATCCAAACCGGCCAGAACTACCAGTTGAACATCCATGATTCGACATCGCTGAATGTCAATCTGATCATCGCCATGCCGGGAAGTTTCGCCATCAACAATGTGAGCTTGCCCGCCGATCGGATCTATGCCTTTGGCGCAGTGGGCGTCGACTGGACTATTTCGGCAGGGACCGATGGTTACATTCTGGCGGACGTCCCCCCCTCTGAAGCGATTAGCAACAGAGGAGACACAGCTTATTACGACGCCACGGAGGGAGCTATCAGGCCGGACGCTTTCCGGTATAACGATATAGCCGTCAGCGGAACCCATCTGGTCTATGTCGCCGCCTATACCGGCGCTCCGGTGTCGGCCCCGGCAGTTCCGTTTGCGATTCCGGTCGCCAACGATCCCGCCGATAACGTGTCCAAAAACATTCTCTTCGGGCGGCTGGCCGGTATGGTGGTCGCCGCGCCCGATTCAGTCGTTGTTCCATGAACGACCGTCCGCGAAAACTCCTGGATCACCTGGCCCGGCTCCGCACGGAACAACCCAATCCCAAAAGCTCCAACCTCGATCGCCTCTCGGCGATCGAGGTCTGCGCGCTGGTCAATGAAGAGGATCAGACCGTGGCCGCCGCGGTTCAACGGGAAATTCCCCAGATTGCCAAGGCCGCAGAGACCGCCGCGCATGTCTTGCGGAACAGCGGACGATTATTTTATATCGGGGCGGGGACATCCGGACGGTTGGGCGTTCTCGACGCTGCCGAATGTCCGCCCACGTTCGGGACCGATCCCGGTCGCGTGATCGGGGTTATCGCCGGCGGCCGGGATACTCTGGTTCGGTCGGTCGAGGGAATCGAGGACCGAGCAGAGGAAGCGAAAATCGATCTTCAGCAACACAATTTTTCGGCCAAAGACATGCTGATCGGGCTGGCCGCCTCCGTCAAGACCCCGTACACGCTCACCGGGATACAATACGCC
>JAQVRW010000034.1 GCA_028700875.1 Candidatus Zixiibacteriota bacterium
CTGGGACCAACCATCATCGGGCGAATAACCGATAACATCCAGGTTTTCCGTGTAACCCATATCCTGGATGTCAACGTTCACGTCAGCAACATTTATATAAAAAACATCGTCTCCGGACAGATATTCCGTGTAGATGTCGCACCCGGCGGCCAGATAATCGACCGTCTGTTCGGCCGAAAAATCCCAGCCCGCATATGTCGGAACCGCGTTGTAGTCAAACATGACTGCCCCGGTTCCCTGAGGACGAGGGGTATCAAAAACAAGCTCGTACGATAGATCAGAAAGGTTCCCGTCGACATCCATCGACGACACGGCGTAGTAGTAGGTTTTTCCGTTCGTGACCTGATCGTCCACGAAATATTCCTGTGCGGTTTCGCCGATAAACCAATAACCGGTATCAGGAGCGTAATCCGACCGATACACGATATAGGATTCAAAATCGCCGTCGATATCGTCGATAGGCAGCCAGTACAGCAAGACCTCCCCATCCCCGGTTATGGAATAGACACCCTGCGGAACCGGCGGCGCAGTCTGGTCCTGAGAAACCAGCACATGATCGTGGTCATCCTCGTCACACCCCGTGAGTACGGTGGCGGCCAGTATCAGAAGTCCCAGCATGATCTTTTTCATATGTCCTCCATCTTTGCTGCCTTACCGTAAAGCAACCCGCATGCCGAATGACGGCTGGCCGTCATAACTGATTACCTACCAGCATATTATAGCGCCACCCCGCCTCGGGTGATGCCTCCCAAACCAGGGGCCAAAGCACATTTTTGGCCTCCGATCCGAGACAACGCACAATTTCTTTCTCCAAGACGAAACCCGCGGCAAAGCTGATTCTGCGATTTATGGATGACTATGGTAGGGCGTAATTGCGCCCAAGTACCATCATGGAAGGAACGGACCGAATCCCGGGTCCTTGAGAAAAATGCCAGGACTATCTTTTTTCAACTTTGTCGACGCCGCACTATTTGAGGATCGTTCACGGGCTACCGGCTTGACCGGTACCCCGGTCTTTCCGATCCGTATCTTAGCTTCTATTCCTTTGGGGAATACTGCATTGCCCGGCAAAAAGGGCTTGCGTACGGTTGGCCGGCCTTATATATATTCTTCTTTATAATTTGGGGATCGCCATGAAAATTCTTGTCGTCGGATCCGGTGGACGTGAACACGCCCTGGTCTGGAAACTGAAATCCTCACCGCTGGTCAAGCGAATTTACGTCGCCCCCGGAAACGCCGGAATCGGCCTTATGGCCGATAACGTCAATCTAAAAGTCGATGACCTTGAGGGGGTGGCCCGGTTCGAGCAGAAAAAGGAAATCGACCTGACGGTCGTCGGGCCGGAACTTCCGCTGACCCTGGGCATCGTGGATTTGTTCGAGAAACGGGGCCTGAGGATTTTCGGGCCGTCGAAAAAGGCGGCTGAAATCGAGGGTTCCAAGGCCTTCGCCAAGGAATTCATGCGCAAGTATCATATCCCGACGGCCAGCTTTGTCGTGTTCGACGACAAGGCTCGGGCGCTGGAATTTGCTCGTGAAGCCGCCTACCCGTTGTTCATAAAGGCTTCCGGCCTGGCCGCGGGAAAAGGGGCCGTGATGGCTCCAAACGCCGAGGAAGCGGCCGCGGTTATCGAACGAATGATGGGGGAAAAGGTTTTCGGCGAGGCCGGAGCGAAAATTGTCATCGAGGACCGTCTGGCCGGGCAGGAAGTGACGATCATGGCGTTCACCGACGGCAAGACCATCCTGCCGATGCTTTCCTCTCAGGATCACAAACAGATTTTCGACGGCGATCAGGGGCCAAACACGGGCGGCATGGGGGCTTATTGCCCGGTGCCGTATGTTTCCGACCAGATGATGCAGACCATCCGGGAACAAATCCTGGAACCGGCCATCTATGGTTTGGAGAAGGAAGGCCGCCGATACAAAGGGATTCTATACGCCGGTCTCATGATAACACCCGTCGGGCCGAAAGTGATCGAGTTCAACTGCCGTTTCGGCGACCCCGAGACCCAGGTGGTGTTGCCTCTCCTGAAATCCGACTTGGCCGATATATTCATTGCTATAGTCGATGGAAATCTAAATATCATCGAACCGGTTTGGAAGGAGGGCGCGGCTGTCTGCGTCGTCATGACCTCCAGGGGATACCCCGACAAATACGAAACCGGGGCCAAGATCACCGGCGTCCGCACCTACCGCGAGAACCACGCCTACCTGTTCCATGCCGGGACGCGTCACGAAGGAAACACCTGGTACACCGCCGGGGGCCGGGTCCTGGGCGTTACCGCGGTAAATCAGGACATCCGCTCGGCCGTCAAGGCGGTCTATGACACAATGGAAAATATTCATTTTGAAGGCGCGCATTTCCGCCGTGATATTGCCTATCAAGCGATGAAATGAGAAGACGATGAAAAAACAGGTTCTTATAATAATTGGGTCCACTTCCGATCAGACGTACGCCGATGAGGCGGCTGCCATGCTGACCAAGCTCGGGATAGGGTACGACATCGAAATCAGCTCGGCCCATCGTCACCCCGACCGGACGGCCGCATTGGCCGCCCAGGCGGCCGGTCGCGGCTACCAGGTTATTGTCTGCATGGCCGGGATGGCGGCTCACCTGCCGGGAGTCGTGGCGGCCCATACGCTTCTGCCGGTCATCGGGGTGCCGCTGCCGGCTTCTCTGGCCGGGATTGATTCCCTGCTGTCGATGACCCAGATGCCGCCCGGAATCCCCGTGGCGACTGTAGCGGTGGGTGTTCCCGGTGCCCGCAATAGCGCCGTCCTGGCCGCCCGCATCGTGGGATTGTTCGATTCCGTCATCGCCGAAAACCACCGTAGATACCGTGAATCCCTTTGATTTTTTTGAGAGTTCCACGTCTATCACTGTATAATGGAAGAAGATGTACTCATGAAGGACAGGAGATGAAATGAGAAAGGTAAACTGTTCCCTCTGGCGTATAGTCGTTGTATTTGGCCTGCTGGCGGTCATATGCGGAAACGGGTCTTTGTATGCCCAAGACCCCCAGGATGCCGAGAAAGGCAAGGAGAGTTTCAACCAAGCCATTACGATAATAAAAACCGGAGATACGGCCGGCGCTGTGGTGGCTTACCAGGGAGCCATCAAGATGGATCCGACGATGAGCGACGCCTACCTCAATCTGGGTTCGATTTATTTCGCTCAAAACAACCTGGAAAAGGCGGCGGAAAACTTCCAGAAAGTGACCGAACTCACCCCGACCAACGCTGTCGGTTTCCTCAATTACGGAAAGGTCCTGACGGCTCAGAAGAAACTCGACCTGGCCCTGGCGGCATATCAAAGCGCCCAGCAAATCGATCCGTCCAACCTCGAAATCGAAAAGGAAATCGGAAAGACCAATTTCAAATTGGGCAAAATGGACGATTGCATCGCCTCTCTGGAGAAATATGTCAAGGGCGACTCGACCGACGGCTACTCCTATTACCTGATGGGAATGGCCTCCAAAAAGAAGAAAAATGACGCCAAGGCGATGGAATACTTCAAGACCGCTATCAACCGCAACCCCGACGATTTTGAGTCGGTCTATAATCTTGGAAACATATACCTCGGCAAAGCCGATTGGAGCAACGCCCGCACGCAGTATGAAAAGGGCATGCAGCTGAAATCGAAGGACTACCGGTGCGCCAACAACCTGGCCCTGGTTATCGAGCAAGGCAACCCCGGCAAAACCGCTATGGCCATCGAGGCCTGGGAAAAATTCCTGACCGTGGCCAAGAAAAATCCTAAAGCGGCCGAACTGGTGAGTAAAGCCGAAGAACATCTGAAACAGCTCAAAGAAGCCCAGGCGGCGGGGCAATAACCGCCCGACCTAAAGATCAATAAAAAAACCCGCCATCCGGCGGGTTTTTTCTGCCGACCACTATTGTCGCTATTTTCTGGTGAAATCCACCCGGGCAAAATCGTCCCATGTCAACTCGGTCGTCTCTCCCCCCTTCTTGCCCTCGGTCCCGGAGGTGATGAAGACGCCCTTGTTCTCGTCATTGACGTCGTTGGAGTCCCGCAGGCGGAATTCCCGCCCATCCCAGAGCGTAACGGCCGTCGTTCGACGCGTGTCCTTTTCGATCTTCTGAATCTTTTCGAACGGGATGTCGAAATCCACTCCCCGATAGCTGCCGTCAAGAAGCTCCCAGGTATATTCTTCATCGTCGTCCCAGCACACATAGCCGGTGTACTTGTCCCCGTTTTCGTCGGCAGCGGTCCCCTGTATCCTGCGCCCGCCGTCGAAATCGGCATACTTGGGATAAGCCGTCGGCGGCGGTTCCTTCAGTTCCAGCGATTCGAATTCATCCCAACTGACCGAGACGCGGCCGAGAGCGGGATCGGACACGATAATCCCCCGGTTGCCGCTGTCAATGTCATTCGAATCTTCCAGTCGTATGACTTTGCCGTCGCGCAAGGTCAGCTCGGAAGCCTGCGACGACAGCCGTTCTATCTTCACGATCTGAGAAAATTTTATCTTACGGGTTCGCCCGTGTTCGCTGCCGTCGATGATGTCGGTGGTAAAGAGCTCGTCCATATCCCAGCAGATCCATCCGGTGAAATCGCCGGCCCGGCTGGTCGTCACGGTGCCGTACAACCGTTTTCCGAAACCGGAAGTCACGTCACCGCCATCCAAAAACTCGATATGGTCTATATCTTCCCAATCCAGTTCCAGCTCCCCCTCGGTTTGAGTTTCGATCACAATCTCCCGGATGCCGGAACCGAAATCGGTCGACCCTTGCGAGAAAACCACCCGTTGGCCGCTTTTCAACAGGAATTCGACCTCATCGTCATTAATCGGGGTGAGTTCCTTGATATGACCGAAACAGATCCCAGCCTGAGAGGTATTGCCCCAATCATGCGAAGTGATGGCGATCCCGAACAGGCTTATATTGCGACTGCGGTCGCCGTATTTGTGCCGCGACGTCTTTTCGGCATGCTCCGATCGTTCCTTGGATCCATCCAGTACGTCATCCCACGTGGCCTCGTTCTTGTCCCATCTGATCGGGCCTTCCAGGACATCACCCTCATCAGTATAGATTTTCCCGTATATCCGCCCTTTTTCGGCCGTGGCTAATGCCGCGGCGAACGCCAACAGCAGAACCAGGATGCCTAATGAAATCGTCCTGCCAGACATCAGCACCTCCTGTTAACTATATCTCTTCCACTTTATTTGACGGCGGTTCTTCCGAAAAGGTTGCCCGCAAAACCTAGCGATTTGAAAACCGGGATGCAATAGCCTTATTTCAGGTAAACCATTTTCCTGACCATACTTCCAGAGGCGGTGGTAATCGCGTACAGGTAAACGCCCGAAGCCCCGCAATCCCCCTCCTCGTCGCGACCATCCCACCATACACGATGGGTCCCGGCCGGAAGGGTGGCGTTCACCAAACGGGCCACTCGCTGGCCCAGGATATTGAAGATTTCCATCGTAACCGGCCCGGCCTGGTCAAGGCTGAAGGAAATGAGCGTGGCGGCATTGAAAGGATTGGGAATATTTTGACCCAGGAGAAGGCCGGCGGGACGTTGGCCGTCTCCTCGATCGCCAACAGAGGTAGGATAGGTGATTTCGATCAGGCCGGCATCCAGGACGGGGTGATACAACAACTGGTCACCGCCGGTTAAATAGAAGTCTTCCGGTGCCGCCGCCTGAAAAACGGCCGAGTCAACCAGAGAATCATTGGCCGTTGCGTAGATGTCCGCTAATTGATACTTGCCTGGATTTCGGGGAACGGCAGCGGAATCAGGCTGGATATCCAGCGTAAACCGGTCGCCAAGTGTGTCCAGAATAGCCGTCACCTGCCCGCCCGGAAAATTCCCGGCAATTGGAACGACCGAATCCACGGCCATCAATCGAGAGTCGAAGATAAACGTCAGTCGCCCCTCGCTGACAGGACGATACTCATAGAGCCAAACCGGAACCTGAAAAGCCTCTCCCGGTTTGGTCATGATCGGCGGGATGAAAATCGAATCCGGCTGATAAACGTCGAAGATAATCGGAATAAAAAGCGGATTGTTGAACGCCACTGTATCTTCGACTCGGATACTGTCGGAATACCGGCCGGGGGGCAGCGTGTCGGCATTGATCGTGAAACGCAGAAAGTCGCCATCGACACCGCCGGTCGAGTCAGAGACCAGCCACACAATATCGGTAAATGCCTGCCAATGAATCGTCCCGCTTCCACCATTGATAATTTGAACCGAATCAGTCGCCGCTTCGCCCAGCGCCAGGCGGAAGATGACGGTATCGGGCTGGGCGACCAAATATGGCTTGCCGGTCTCCAAATCAAGCACTACCAGGGTTGATTCCGGGGAATTGACCGCAAAGGAATCCTCGACCACGATAAAACCAGAATATGTACCTGTTGCCAGAGTCGTGATATCGCAATCGACCGTGACAATGCCACCATCCGTACCGGTTTCGGGCGTGACCCGAAGCCAAGTTTCGGTGGAAGACGCCCGCCAATTGAATGCATTGGTCCCCGCATTGACGACGGCCATCGTCTGGCTTGCCGGCGAACCGACCTCGACCAACGCGCGGAAATGAAGCGAATCGGGACGACAGGTGATGACGGGTCCGGTGACCGTCAGCGAAACCGGAAGAAAGGCGGTCGAATCGTTATGGATTTGGTCGATCATGGTAATGCGCCCATGATGATCTCCCCATCCCAGCGAATCCGGCCGCATCGTCACCAACACCGTGTCGGGAGTCGTCCCGCTGATTGCGGAAAGAATAATCCAATCTTGGTCTACTTTCAAACTGAACGGCAATTCTCCATAACCGGCATTGTTGATAACCACGGCGACGGCGGTGTCTCCACCCCGCCAGTCGCGGGGGACTTCGAGTCGTGACGGCTCCGCCGCCAGCGATGGATCGTTATAGATGATTACCCGGCCATAGATATCATAATTGCCGTTGCGATTGTCCGCCCAAACCAAATACATCCGATGGCCGTCGAGAGCGACATCGGGAAACAACTGACGGCCGGTTTTGGTCTGATTTACGGTGAAATTCTGTCCGATCAGCCGCCCGGTGGCGTCGATCACCTGACCGCTGACATTCCAATCTCCGCCAGCGGAATCGGACCATACCACAACCACATTTCCCATACGATCGGCCGCAACTTTGGCGTCACGTTGCGCGGCCTGGGTGCCGTCGAGATTGATCGGGAAATTCGACCCCAGTCGATTCATGGCGGCATCGAACCGTTGGCCGTAAATATCGGGGTTGGCTGGGTAAGGACTTGTTCGCCAGTCCGTCCATGCGACCGTTATCACGCCATCGCCGCCGATGGCGACCGAAGGAAACTTTTGACGGGCCGTACCCTCGTCGGTATTGACCCGAATATTCGACCCTACTGGCAAACCGGTTGAATCGCATTTTTGAAGGTAAATATCATCATTGCCGTTACGGCCGTCATACCAGACCACGACCGACCACCCCGCCGATGAAACCGCCACCTCCGGTTCGTGTTGAGACGTCGCCGATACGTCGTCATTTATCTTTCGATTAGCGCCGACGAAAAGACCAGACGGATCCAGCACCTGTCCAAAAACGTCCCAATTGCAATACCGTAGGTCGGCCCAAACGACGACTGTCCGGCCCCACCCCGAGACGCCCACCGCCGGGGATTGATGACTCGAATCCGGCAATTCCACGGTCATATTCCGGTTCGACCCGGCCGGACCGGTACTGTCCACCTTCTGAAAATAGACATCGGGGCCGAAAGGATAGCTTCCGTTGCGGAAGTCTGTCCAAACAAGAAAATCATTGCCATACCAGTCGGAGGCCAGGTCCGGCTCGACCTGGACCGCATGGACGGTGTCATCACAGACTGCGAACTCATCAGCCACGGGCGTTCCGTTTTCGGTGAAGATTCGACAATAAATATCGCCATCACCGGCTCGCATATCCTCCCAGGCGACGACGAAACGCCCGGCGGACCCGACCGCCACGGTCGGGTGGTTCTGCTCCGATGCGGAATAATCCGAGGACACTCCGAATTCGGTGTCGCTTTGGGCAACCGCCGCTATCGACAATGCGAGCGATAGAATCAGTCCCCATATAATTCGACAGCATGCGACCATGACTGCAAATTTAAGCAAACGGTTTGCCCGGATAGCATATCGGGAGAACACGGCTATTTCATTGAAAGACAAGGACTTGCGATTGTCGGAATATGGGTCGCGGCAGACCAAACCAAAAAACCGGAAATCTCATCCGGTTTCAAGGGGAAAAATCTTCTAACCGGAGGAGGCGTGCAAGCCTCCCCCGATGTATTTTTTACCGCACTAATTAGAAATCAAACTTTTTTCTTTTTGTGTCGGTCGGCGCGTCTGCGTTTTTTCCGTTTATGGGTTTTGATTTTCTGACGCTTACGTTTCTTTCCGCTCGGCATGCATCCTCCACTTCGGTCCAGTCAGGCCTGTCAAATCGGGAGTTTGGTGATCAGGTTCTTGAATTCATTGGACGGCTTGAAAACCGGAACTTTGCGGTCGGGAACCGGCACCACGTCACCAGTGCGCGGGTTACGAGCCTTACGGGACTTCCTGAGTTTGATCTTGAAGGTACCGAAACCCCGGATTTCGATGTTATGCCCCGCTTCCAACGACTTCTTGACCGTCGCCAGGAAATTATCGACCACAATGGCAACATCTGTCCGAGTCAGGCCAGTTTTCTCAGCAACTTTTTCGACCAGATCAGCCTTGGTCATCTTTTCCTCCTCCCAATAAATCCGTCACCTATCGAGTATTCAAACATAACAATTCCTCGCAGCTAGCGCAACTACTTTTATGCCATTGACTAAAGAATTTGAGGCTCTGTCGGGTATGGGCTGCCGAAGTCAAACTACCTGTACAAATACATCAACGCCGGCCCACCCGTGGCTTCAAAATCCGAAATCTTCTCCATGAACTTCATGCTGCCGGTTAAGTAGTCGACAAAACTCGGCTCTCGTCTCTTTTCCCTGACGATATCCGGATTAGGCCCCAGGTCGGCCATCTCCCCCGCCATACTCACCGCGTCCTCGAACGATCCCAGCGTGTCGACCAAGCCGATATTGTAGGCTTGCCGTCCCGTAAAAATCGACCCGTCTGCAAACGGGTAAATCTCTTCCTTGTCCCGGTCGCGCCCTTTGGCCACCGCTTCCACGAACTGCTCGTAGGTGTCGTCGATGACGGCCTTCAGCATCCGTTCATCCTCTGTGGTCATCGCGCGGGAAAAAGACCCCACGTCCTTTAACTCTCCTGACTTGATCGTTTCCCAATTGAGGCCTATTTTTTCCATTAGCTTCTGCGCGGTCGGAAACGACAGGATGACGCCGATGGAGCCGGTTAGTGTCCCCGGGTTGGCCACGATCTTATCGGCGGCACAGCCGACATAGTACCCGCCCGAAGCCGCTACGGACCCGAATGACGCCACCACGATCTTGCCGTTTTGGCGGACTTTCAGGATTTCTTCGTACATCTCCTGCGACGGGGCGACAGCCCCTCCGGGCGAATCGATATGAAGGACAATCGCTTTGACGGAATTGTCCTTATTGTATTTCTTCAACTGGCGGATAAAATCGCTGGAATTGGTTATCTCGCCGGAGAGGTCAATTACGGCCACCTTGTCGCCAAATCCACTGAATGTCATATCCGATCGCCCGGCAATACTGAAGATCGCCAGGATGGAAATAAATCCGAACACCAGAATGCACGAGACGATAATGACCACCGCCACGGCCGTGCGTCGTTTCACCGCTTCCCCTACTCCTTCTCGATCTTCAACTGCGTCCCGATAGCCAGATTGCCGGCATCGGAAATATTGTTCGTGCGCATCAATGCCTGGACACTCGTCCCGAACGCCCTGGCGATATCATGCAACGTGTCGCCCCGCTTGACGATATAGGTCAAATGGTTTTGCAGGGCCGCCATGGGTGAGCCCATGATCTTGAGCGTCTGGCCGACTTGGATCCGGGCCGAATTGGACAGGCCATTGAGGCTACGCAAAGTCGCCGTGGAAACGCCGAACCGACGGGCGATATCCCACACCGTGTCGCCTTCCTTGACGACGTACGATTGGGTATTCTTGGACGCCACCGGGGCTGCATTCTTATTGGATTTGGCGACCGTTTGCTTCTTGTCAACCGGCAGCTTCAGTACTTGGCCGACATAAATGCGGCTGGAATTGCCCAGGTAATTCATCTTCCGCAGGGTTTCGGCGGTGGTATGGAATGAACCGGCGATTTTGGACAGGTTGTCGCCGGACCGGACGACGTACGTATTTCCCCCGGCCGTCGAATGCCGCCCCCGCTCTGGTTCGACCTCGGCCGTAGTGCCACCGTCAACCGGCATCGGTACGATCAGGCTTTTACCAGGGTAAATCTTGGACCGGATACTGAGGTTATTAGCCTCCAGGAGGGCATACTGCGAAACACCGTATCGGTTGGCGATAGAGGAGACCGTCTCCCCCTTCTTGATCAGGTGTTGAACCCAGTTGGATTCGTACGCCGGCTTGACGCCGTTGTATCCCGCCCAAAACTGGTCTTTGGCGCCGACGGGAATCCGCAACTGGTATTCCCTGACCTTCGGCGGCGTGACATCGCGCAACAACTCGGGATTCAGATCCTTAATCACGTCGACCGTGGTTCCGGTAAGTTTGGCCACCGTTTTCAGATTGACGCTTTTGCCGATCGTCACGACCTCGAAAGCAACGGGATCATCGTATTCGATATGAAAACCATACAGTTCGGGATTCTTGGCAATTATGGTCGCCGCCATATAAAACGGGACGTATTCCTCGGTCTGCTTTTTCAGATCGAGTTCCCAGAAATCATTCGTCCTTTGTGACGCCATCGACCGGGAAATCCGCCCCGGCCCGCCATTGTAGGCGGCCAACGCCAGTTCCCAACTCTGAAAATCATCATTCAACCGTTTCAGGAACCGCGCCGCTGAATGAGTGGACTTGACAAAATCACGCCGCTCGTCATACCACCAGTTCCGGTTCAGGCCATACAGCTTGCCGGTCGACGCGATAAACTGCCACGGGCCGCTGGCCCGCGCCCAGGAATACGCCCGGCAGTTGAATCCGGATTCGATCAGCGGAAGATAGACCAAATCCGTCGGCACGTCATACTGCTTCAAGATTTCCGTCATCAAGGGGATATATTTGCCCGACCGTTGCAGATACCGTTCAAAGGCGTCGCGGGCAATGGTTTGGAAATAGATGATGGCCTTCTTTACCTTGTCGTTAAGGACAATCGGAATATTGTAATCGACCGGCCGTTGCTCACCTTCCATCTGAACGGTGGCGGTGGCGGCGATATCCGGCATACTGGTAAGTTTTTCCAGGAAAGCCGATGGCGAGGCATCCTCCGGGAGAGTTCCCAGGGACAGCAGCGTCAACCGGTAGTCGGCGATGATTTCGTTGAGAAGGGCATTATACCGTTTGGCCTCCGGGGATGTATCGGTAGTATCGACATCAAGGTCGGCCATAACCTTAAGGGAACGTTCCAGGTATAGCTGGGCCTCTTCCCACGCCGCTTCCTGATTGGCGGCAACACCTTGGGCAAAATATTCCTCCGCCAGTCGTAATTGCCGCCAGATGTCGTCATCGACGGCATACGCCGAATCGACCAGGTATTGGTCATCGAATTCACCCAGGGCATTGTCCTGGAGGGAATCCGTTAACCGCAAGTCCGGTCGAGCGTTTTGAGAAACGCGGGAATCAGGGTTGTTGGCCCAAACGGAAGGAACCAACAAAAACAAAAAACCTGTCAGTATAATCGTCTTTTTCAAAACTATCCCTGCGCCAAAAGGTTTCGGGTCTATCCGTATTATCGGCCTCGGCAGCCGTCGCCTTTAAGCGAAAAATCCGTCTAAACTGTTGCTATATATCAATCGCTCAACACCGTGTCAAGTTTTTTTACCCTCAATTCCTGGCCGCCAAAAACCCCGAAATCAATTCCCGGCAGGCAGGTGCTGCCTCGTTGCCAAAAGATTCCAGCACCTTGGCGCGATCTACCCCTCGAAACCAAGTATATTGCCGTTTGGCAAACCGCCGCGTGTTTTGTTTGATCAACTCCCACGCGGATCCCAATGCGAATTGGCCATCGAAAGAATCAAACAATTCGCTATAACCGACTATTTTACAATGCCTTAGAGCCTCTCGATCGGAGGAGTCGTAAACCCTTCTTGCCTCCTCGAGAAGGCCTTGCCGAATCATCTCATCCACCTTGGCATCTATACGCTTATACAACTCAGCCCGGTCGGGAAGCAGTATCAGATGCAGAAATTTTATGTCCGGAGACGGGGCCGTTTGCGTTTCGGCCCAATAACTTTTCGGCCTTCCGGTTATATGAAATATCTCCAACGCCCTGATCACCTTGACCAGATTGTTGGGATGGATTCGGGCCGCCTCCTCCGGATCGACATCGGAAAGCATCTGATGAATATACGTCGGGCCGTGTTCGGCCGCTAAGTCTATCAACTCCTGCCGGTAAGAGAAATCGTCTTCCGGAATTTCGAAAATGCCATCTATCAAAGCCCGCAAATACAGCCCGGTCCCGCCGCAAACGATCACCCGTCGGCCACGGGCAGCGATTTCCCTGATCAGACGTTGCGCGTCTCTCATATAATCAAAGACGGTATAGCGTTGTCCGAGTTCAATGAATCCTGATAAATGATGGGGGATGCCCCTCATTTCGTTTTCGGTCAATCGAGCCGTGCCTATCTGCAGGGCTCGAAAAAGCTGGCGGGAATCGGCCGAAATAATCTCGGCGCCGATTTCCATGGCCATGTCTATGGCCAGCGATGACTTGCCCGAGGCGGTGGGACCGCCGATGACGACGACGGGAATTATCCCGGGGATCTGTCTATTTTCGCCCGAATCGTCCATCAAGCTCCTCCCGACTGATCTTGATGAACGTCGGTCGTCCATGAGGACAACAGTATGGATTGTTGGCTTCAAACAGGCGACGCATCAAACCCTTGACTTCTTCGCCGCTCAACTTCTGACCGGCCATAACCGCCGCGCGGCAGGCCAGGGATTGGGCCACCGACTTTATCAATTCTCCCCCGGCCTTGTTGAGCGCCGCGATATCATCAAGGATCTTCTTGACCCCCGTTTGGGGATTCTGTTCGCCCAACGTGGTCGGCAGGCCCTGCACGATCACGGAGTTGCGGCCGAACGGCCCGATATCAAACCCGAGTTTCTCTAAGACCGAATGACATTCCTCAAACAGGAGGTACTCTTCCGCCGTCAGTTCCACCGTTTCCGGGAAAAGAAGTTTTTGCCCTGCGGCGCCTCCGGATTCCACCTGACGAAGCGCTTCCTCGTAGAGGATTCGTTCATGGGCCGCATGTTGATCGACGATATATAACTCTCCGGCGATAGTCATAATCAAATAGGTTCGCCCGGCCCAACCCAAAAATTCGATCTGTTCGGCCGAAGCCATCTCACCAGCGGCCGGCAATTGCTCTTCGGGCTTGGCTGCCAACCCCTGGGTTTCGCACGCCGCCGCAAGATCGAAACAGACCGGCGGGGACGACCGCGCGAATTCGGTCGGTCTGTGCGCAGAAACGCCGCCGGTAAAAAATGATCTCTGTGCCGAACCACCGGGTTGTGCCGGTCCCGATGGCCGAAAATCCGGCCGCCCGACTTCGCCCGGCCGTTGATTTCCGGGCATGGTCGGCCGCGAACCATCCGCCCCGCCTCCCCCAACCAACTTCCAGTCCCGCAGAGCCTTGTTGACTATCCGATACAGGTTGTCATGGATGGCCGATTCTTCCGACAGCCGCACCTCAGCTTTGGTCGGATGGACGTTGACATCCAGATTTGTCGGATCGATGGTCAGATAGACGGCGGCCAGAGGGTATCGACCCTTAGTCATCAGTTCGCCGTAACCGGCCGTCACGGCGTGGATGATCGAAGACGAAGTGACCGCGCGGCCGTTGATGAACAGGCAGATGCGGGAACGGTCGTTCCGCGCCTGATCCGGATGGGCCAGATAGACCATGAACGATACGCCGCCCAATTCCACGTCATATTCCACGATGCTGTCGCTGCGAACGCCGAAGAGCGCCGCCATCCGTTCGGCAATCGGCTGGTTTGCCGGCAGACGGAATGTCTCGCGATCATTTAGAGTCAAGCTGATGGTCGCCGAGGGACGGCTGAGCGCCATCCGTTCGGCCACACGGACGATCTGCCGCGATTCGGTCGTTTCCGCTTTCAGGAATTTTCGCCGCGCGGGGGTATTGAAGAATAGATGCGAGACTTCGACTTTTGTCCCGACCGGCGCCGCCACCGGGCGCATCTCGATTTCCTTTCCCCCCTCATAGGCGATGAACGTCCCCTCCGTTTCCGTGAAATGCCGGGTGGTCAACGCCAGATGGGAAACCGAGGCGATCGACGGCAACGCCTCGCCGCGGAACCCAAACGAGAAGACGGCAAACAATTCATCCAGGGTGTGAATCTTGGAGGTGGCATGGCGGCTGAAAGCCAGGCGGACTTGGTCGGAACGGATGCCGCAGCCGTTGTCGGTG
>JAQVRW010000364.1 GCA_028700875.1 Candidatus Zixiibacteriota bacterium
CCGCGAGGCCAGCAGATTGAGCCGATCGAGAAGGAGATTGTAGGCGCGCTGGCGATCCACCAATTGCGCCCGCACCAGGGTCATATTCTGAAGAGTTTTCCGCATGACCGCGGAGTTGAAGTTGAGCAGGATCAGGCCGGCGATATTATCGATCACCCCGGAGGCATAGATGTCGGTGATCAGGATGGAATCCAGCGCCGCGCCGATTCTTCGGGGCGGGTGATTTTCCAGAAACCGGGCCAGCCATTGGTCCGGTATGGCGGGGAATTCGATTTTCAGCCGTCCCAAGGCGATGATGGAGGCATCGACGCCTCCCTCGCTGCGGAGAGAATCGGCGATGGTCAGGAAGCGATGGAGGTTCCGGCGACTTTGCTCCACCACGGTTTCGTTATAGGTGAAGTACAGGGGCGTATTCTGGAGCGCCACGCGCCGTTCTTCGGCGAGCTGGGCATCGGTTTTCATCAGGTCGAAGGGGATGTCGGCGATGATGTTTTCCGGGGCAATTTCCCCTTCCCGGGGGACATCCAACGGGCCGAACAGGTCGGACGGGGGATATAGCAGGGCGATCATCGCCACGGCTGCCAGGGCCATGAGATACTTGATCACCAGCTTGGCCGGGCGATGCGCGGCCACCGGATCGACGTCCTCCTTGATCTTAAGAAGACGTTTGATCGTCCGTTTCAATTTGAGAAGCGGTTTTGGCATCCCTGTTCCGGCCGCCCTTTAATGCCCCTTGCCGGATCCTTTCGGCCGGGGGCTGTTTTCGTATCGTTCGTAGGCGTTGATGATATCCTGCACCAGCCGGTGGCGAACCACGTCGCGGCTGGACAGGTACACGAAACTGATTCCCTTGATGCCGGTCAGGATATGCTGAATCTTGACCAATCCCGAAGGAACCTTTTCATCCAGATCGATCTGGGTGATATCGCCGGTGATGACCGCCTTGGAGCCTTCTCCCAGGCGGGTCAGAAACATTTTCATTTGGGCGATGGTCGTATTTTGCGCCTCGTCCAGGATAACGAACGAGTTGTTGAGCGTCCGCCCGCGCATGAAGGCCAGCGGGCAGATTTCGATGATCCCCAGTTCGATCATCTTGGCGATTTTTTCCGCCGGCACCAGTACATGGAGGGCATCATAGACCGGCCGCAGATAGGGATCCACCTTGGCTTTGATATCGCCGGGCAGGAAACCCAATGATTCGCCGGCTTCCACTGCCGGGCGAACCAGGATGATCCTGTTTCGCAACTTGGCTTTCAGTTCGGCCACGGCATGACCGACGGCGAGATAGGTCTTGCCAGTGCCGGCCGGCCCGATGGCGAAAACGATGTCGTGTTTCTCGATCGCCTCGAGGTATTCCTTCTGGCCGACAGTCCGGGGCGTGACCAACGGCGCGCCGCCGTTGGCGCGGTCGCCCAGCAGTTCGGCCGGGCCGCGTCCTTCTTCCTTGACCATGCCGATGGCGTAGAAGAGATACTGCTCGGTCACTTCGTGCCCCTGGCGCAAGCGGGTGATGACGTCCTCCAGCAGGCGGACGACGTTTTCCACCTCGAGTTTTTCCCCTTCGATGACGACCGTGTCCCCGCGCGCGACGATCTTGACGTCGAACTGGGACTCGATCAGGCGGAGCTGGAGGTTGTTCTGGCCGAACAGCACGCGCTGGTCGACGTCGCGCAAATCGATGGTCCGGGTGATGTGCGTACTGGTGACGCTCATGAGTCCTCGGATTTTTTGGTTATCGCGATTCCCAGTTCATCCAACTGCGCCTGGTCAATCTCCGAGGGCGCGCCATCCATGAGAGAGGCGGCGTTGGTCGTCTTGGGAAAGGCAATCACGTCGCGGATCGAATCCGACCCGGTCATCAGGGCGATAATCCGATCCAGTCCCGGCGCCAGGCCGCCGTGGGGCGGCGCACCATAGGTCAGCGCCCGCAGGAGGAAGCCGAACATCCGTTCGGCGCGCTGGTCGGACATGCCGAGAATGTTGAGAATCTGTTTCTGCAGCTCGCTTTTGTGGATGCGGATGCCGCCGGATGCTATCTCCATCCCGTTGAGAACCATGTCGTACTGTTCGGCCCGCGTTTGTCGCCAGGGATGAGTGGGATCGGTCGGCGGTAGCTTGGTATTGAATCCGGCCTCGATCAGCGGCAGGTCTTCCTCGCAGGGGCTGGAAACGATGTTGTGGGTGGAATCGAAGCCGCCCGTTTCCGGATTGTATTCGAACAGCGGGAACCGGGTCACCCAGAGGAATTCCCAGCGGGAGGTATCGATCAACTTTTCGGCCCGGCCGATATGCAGGCGCAATTGGCCCAGGATGGATTCGGTTTTGAGCGGCTTGTCGGCGATGATCAGGATGGCGTCGCCGGGTTCCGCCTTGGCCCTGGCATAGAACTTTTGGGCCTGGTCGGGACCGATAATCTTGAGAATGGAGCCTTTGTCGCCATCGGATGCCCGGAGCAGAGTAGCCATCCCCCCTGCGCCGTTTTCTTTGGCCAGCGCTTCGAGATCGGAAATCTGCTTGCGGGAATAATTCCCGCCCCCCTTGACGGTGATCCCCTTGACCACGCCGCCGCTATCCAGAACCGAGGTGAAAACCTTGAATCCGGACCCGGCGGCCTCGGCCGAAAGATCGACGATTTCCATGCCGAAACGGAGATCCGGCTTGTCGATGCCCCAGCGGTTCATGACGTCTTGATAGGTGTAGCGCGGAAAGGGCGTTTTTATGTCGATGCCGAGCACGGTTTTCCAGATATGCGCCATCATCCCCTCGGCGACCTCGAAGATGTCATCGGGGGTGACGAACGACATCTCCATGTCGATCTGGGTATGTTCCGGCTGACGGTCGGCGCGAAGGTCCTCATCGCGGAGACATCGGGCCAGCTGGAAATATCGGTCGAAGCCGGAAATCATAAGAATCTGTTTCAGAAGCTGCGGCGATTGCGGCAGGGCATAGAATTTCCCCGGTTGGACCCGGCTGGGAACGACATAATCGCGCGCGCCTTCGGGAGTGGACCGGATCAAGAGAGGCGTTTCGATTTCGTAAAAACCGCGCCCGGCGAGATATTGCCGGATGGCGATGGTCGTTTCGTGGCGGATGCGCATCTTCTGCTGGAGCGGATTGCGCCGCAGGTCGAGGTAGCGGTATTCCAGCCGGAGTTCCTCGCGGGCGTTGACCTCATCGGCTATTTCGAACGGCGGGGTGGCGGACTCGGCCAGGATTTCGATCAGGTTGCATTCGACCTCGATCTGGCCGGTTTTCATTTTCGCGTTGACCATCCCATCCGGACGGGCCTTGACCGTCCCCTTGGCCGCGATGACGTATTCATGGCGGCAGGAGGAGGAGGCGGCCATCGTATCCGGACCGACCTGTTCGGGGCGAAACACGATCTGCGTGATGCCGTAGCGATCGCGGAGGTCAATAAAAAGCAAGCCGCCCAGATTGCGGTATTCCTGTACCCATCCGTTGAGGGTAACCTGGCGGCCGACGTCGGTGAGGGTCAATTCACCACAGGTGACAGTGCGTTTGAAGTCTGAAAAATTGCCCAATCGGTCTCTCCGCTAAAATGTTGGCATTCTTATTAGTCACATCGGAACAAAGCCGCCCCGGTTTTAGC
>JAQVRW010000365.1 GCA_028700875.1 Candidatus Zixiibacteriota bacterium
ATCCCAAGCGGCACCGCCCAAAAACGTCGAAGCCTTCAACGTGGTCAGATCACCGCTCATCCGGGTGACGTACGAATCTTCGGCATCGATGGGGCCGCCATAGGTTGGATCGAAGCATCCCGACGTGACCGGCCATCCGCCCGACGCATGACCCGAGATATACAGGTCGCCGTTGGCGGCCAAATCAACGCAGTAGATCCAGTCCGTGTAATTGCCGCCGATATAGGTTGAGGCCAGAATCGTAGTCAACTCCTTATCGATATGCAGAATGATGGCATCCATCGAACCGCCGCCGTTCACGGCATCGAAAGCGCCCGGGGTCATCGGCCAGTTGGTTGAGAAGGTGCACCCCGTGACATAAATATCGTTGTTGGCATCGGTATGGAGTCTCGCCCGAAATTCGTCACTATTCCCGCCCAGATATGTCGCCGCCAGCGCGGCGGTCAGGCCGCTGTCCAGACGCACCAGGAAATAGTCGGAGGCCCCGCCGGAATAGGCGTTGTCGATTGTTCCCGGGGTGGCGACCAGGTTCGTCGATGCCGTCATGATCACGGCATAAACCGAACCGTCGCCGGAAAGGGCGATATCATCGATGCGGTCACTGGCACTTCCGCCGACAAAAGTCGAGGCCAGCAGAGTATCCAAATCGGCGTTGAATTTGGCCACGAAACCCTCGTCACCGGCACGGGTTATGTCATAGGCGCCGAGGGTAGTTGGAAAATTCGATGATGACGTCAGGCCCCCAACATATATATGACCGTTGTTGTCTATACTGAGACTGAACGCAGACTCGGCGCCGCTGCCGCCCAGATAGGTGGCGGCCAGAACAGAAGTCAGTTGCGGGTCCATCTTGACCAGTAGGACGTCGCCGCCGCCGCCATAACCCGGCTGATATGATCCAGAGGTTGCCAAACCAGACGAATAGGTTAATATGGCGAAGACGATATTCCCTGCGGCATCGATAGCGGCCGGGGTCGACGGCCATCCCTGATCCTGAGCCGACCCGCCTAAATAGGTGGCGGCCACGAGGGGATGGGTGTTGCCGGCATTCCGTCGAAATAGACTGGCATCCCGCTGCCCGCCCTCACCGGTAATTCCCTCGATCTGAACGCCCTGACTCTGATGGGCGTCCGTCGCCGGCGCCTGCCCGGCAAAACTATGTCCCCAAGCCAGTATAACGGCGACGGAAACGAGGCTCACCAACTGACGCAAACGATACCGGACTTCCATACATTCCTCCAGCCTTTGCTCATACAAATGATTTTCGTTACATCGGCGAGGATCACCCATCGATGGGATCTATACTTGAATTATGGACGAACAATATGAAGGTGTTGTTTCAAGGTTTTTGGGGGTTCCGGCGTCAAGATTAACGCTCAAACCCCTATGGTCTTCTCTTGGGAAGGAGCTTATGCATCACCGCCCCTGACGCGCCTACGGAGCGAGGACAATCCCGGCGGCCCGCTGAATGGCAATATGGCAATAATAGAAAAAGCCCCGCAGGGCTTTGGATATGGTGGAGGGGGGAGGATTCGAACCTCCGAAGGCGTTGCCGACAGATTTACAGTCTGTTCCCTTTGGCCACTCGGGAACCCCTCCATTCATTTTTCAAAGACAGCCCGTCCGGTTTAATTCAGCCGGCGAGAGGACTCGAACCCCCGACCTGCTGATTACAAATCAGCTACTCTACCAACTGAGTTACGCCGGCCAAGTCAAAACAGACCTGTAAAATACATTTCAGAAGCGGCCTGTCAAGTCCTTTTCTTTATCGGTTCCATCCGACAATCATTCAGCCTATTTATGTGGACTTCGAGGGTGGATACTCAGAAACATGACACCACCCCCTCCGTCTACCGGGCGTTGGGCGCGACGGGGCCGAAAACGTCGCCGGTCGGGCAGAGCTGTCGCAAGGAACTGACTTTTCGGGAGTACCAGAGTGCTCCCAGCATGGTGCAAAGTCCGCTGATGAGAAGGGTGTATGGGGCGCCGATGGCAGAGGCGAGGCCTCCGGCCAGAAGGCTGCTGAAGGGGGCCATTCCCCGGAAGGCCATGGTGTAAAAACTCATGACCCTCCCCCGCTTGTCTTCCTCGGTGATAGTCTGTAAAACGGTATTGCTGCCGGCCATCTGGGTAATCATCCCGAACCCGGTGACGGCCATGAGGGCCACGGACAGCGGAAACGAGCGGGAAAAGGAAAACAAAACCAGCCCGAGGCCGAAAATCCCCGTTGACACGCCGACCATTTTCCCCAGTCCTCGGACATTATTGCGCGAGGCCAGGTAAATCGCGGCGACCAGCGCCCCGATTCCCGTTGCGGCCATGAGAAACCCGAGGGTGTTCGGACCACCGCCCAAGATGGTTTTGGCGAAAATCGGCATCAGGATGACATATGGCATTCCTAGCAGACTGACCAACGCCAGAAGCAGGATGATGGCGCTGAGAGGCGGGAAGCCGAAAACATAGGAGAATCCGACTTTCAACCCCTGCCAGACCGGTTCATGACGGACTTTTTTCTGCTTGCGGTACCCTTTCATGGCCAGGAGCGCCCCGATCACGGCGATGAAACTCAGGCCATTAATCAAAAAGCAGTAGCCCTCTCCGACCGCGGCGATCAGGATGCCGGCGATCGACGGCCCGATCAGACGCGAACCGTTGACCATGGTGGAATTGAGCGCAATGGCGTTGCTGAGGTCATCCTTGCGATCCAGCATGTCGGGGACGAACGACTGCCGGATCGGCATGTCGAAGGCGTTGATGAAGCCCAAGAGACAACTCAAGACGATGATATGCCAGACGGCGATGACATTGGTCAGAATCAATACCGCAAACAGCAAGGCCTGGATCATGGAGGCCACTTGGGTGGCGACCAGCAGGCGGTGGCGGTTCCAACGGTCGGCCAGGACCCCGGCCAACGGCGCGAAAACAAAGCTGGGGAGATTGCCCACAAACCCGACCACCCCCAAAAGCACTGCCGATCCGGTGAGGCGGTACACCAGCCAGCTTTGGGCGACAACTTGCATCCACATGCCGGTCACAGAAATCATCTGGCCGATGAAAAAGAGGCGGAAGTTCCGATGCCGCAGGGCGCGGAAAGTCCCCTTCACCCCAGTCGGGATGTCGGAACCGTTGATCTCATATACCGGGTCGACTGTGGCCATATCGCACTGAAAACAATTTATCCGTTAATCGGTTCCATAACAAGAAGATTCGCGGCAGGCAGGTCATGCGCGATTATCTTTTCGGTTTCCAGAGGAAGCGTTCAAGATCAACCGTGTCATTCAGCCCGAAGACGACCTTTTCTTTTTCCAGCAGGCTTTTCTGAAGCTCATATCCGCCGCCCGGGGGAAGGGAAATCTGACCGTTGCGGTTGATCATCCGATGCCAGGGGAGCTTTTCCTTTTTCCATGAAGAGTTCAGGATTCTGACCACCTGGCGCGCTCCGCGCGGATCGCCGGCCAGAGTCGCGATCTGGCCATAGGTGGCGACTTTCCCTTTGGGGATCCGCTGGATCAGGCGCACGGCCAGTTGATGAAATGTTTCCGGCGCGGCGGGTTTGGTGGTTTGTTTTTTCATGTATGGTCACCTTGTCGGGTTTAGA
>JAQVRW010000366.1 GCA_028700875.1 Candidatus Zixiibacteriota bacterium
TCGCCGCCTCGCGCTCCGCCTTCTTTTCCGCCGACAGGATCAGTCTCTGCTTGGCGTATTCGGCGATCATGTCCTTCAGTTCCTGATCCATCGTGGCGGCTTCGTCTTCCCAGGCCTTCATTTCGGTGTTGAACTGCGTCTGGGCGGTGGCCCATTCCTTATAATTCGCCTGGATCTTTTCGGAATCGATATACCCCATCTTCTGAGCCGCAGCCGAGCCGACGCAGAAGACCGCCAGCAGGATCACCAGGAACCCGCGTTTCCACAACTTCACCATACGATTCTCCTTGTATAGCATACCCTATTGATTTGTCTTGTCATCAACTGCCGGACGAAACCTGGAAGTGCGCCCGCCAGCCTTTCTTTTCTCCCGGCGCCTTGTCCAGGGCGTTACCGAAATCGAATCCGATAACCCCGACCCCGGGAACGACCATGCGGAATCCAACGCCCACGCCCCGATACAAATGCGAAAACAGCTTGATTTCGTCCCGGCACTGCCAGGAGCGTCCGGCGTCGGCGAAGCCGATAAGATACATCTGGTTCTTCATCACCGGAATCTGAAGCTCCAGGTTATAGATGACCTCCGATATCCCGCCCAGAAGCGTGCCCGAGGCGCTGCGCGGCGACAAGGAGGCGTCCGGATAGCCGCGGACGGTGCCGTCGTAATCAACGCCGCCGGGGGCGAACCGCTCCGCATAGGGAATATCCTCGTTGTCGGTGGCACTGACGTAACCGAATTTGGAGCGTCCCACCAGCGCCATCCCCCATTTCAAGGGGATGTACTTATCGGCCGTGACCAGATGCTTGAAATATTTCCAACTGCCGCCCAAAAATCCGCCCGCCAGTTCTGCGGTATAGGATATCTTCGACCCGGAAGTGGCGAAAATCGGCAGATCGCGACTGTCTCGCTCCAGCGTGACAGACATGGCCGATGTTCGCAACCAGTCCTGACCGTAATTGAGCAGCGAGCTTTGATATGGGATATACGTCGTGGCGCCATCATGGTTGACGATCACCGAGTCGCCGTTTTGCGTCCGATAGTCGTCGGAGAAATCATAATAGCGAACGTCTTCCAGACGGTATCGCCAGTACAGCCGGGTATAGTTATCCGGCCAGCGCAGGCGCCGTCCCAGACGCAACGCGCCGCCGCGACGGCCCTCCGTGAAATCATCGTACCAAACCCGGTTCAGGTTGTAAATTTCGCCGCCGACCAGTGTCGGAGTGCCGAAAAACCAGGGTTCGCTGAAGCCCAGCGATATCGAATTGCGCCGGGAACCGAAATCCACGCTGATGCTGACATTTTGACCCATGCCGCGGAAATTGGGGATTCCCAGCCCGACATTGCCGACCAGTTTGTCCGTGGCCGAATAACCGGCTCCGGCCGACACCTGGCCGGTCGCCTTCTCTTCCACCTTGACGATCAGGTCGATGTCGCCGGAGGGGAGGTCGCGCACGTCGGGTATTACGTTGGAGAAGAAATTCAACTGCGTGACGTCGCGAAGTGACCGCATCAGGACCGACCGGCGGAAGGTTTGCCCCGGCCGGACCGCCATCTCCCGGCGGATTACCTTATCCTTCGTCTTCGTGTTGCCGGTGATCTCCACCAGCCGGATCTGCGAAGGCAGTCCTTCCAGGATGTCATAGGTGAAATTGATCGTGGAATCCAGCGTCTGGCGGGTGTCCATGATACGGACGCGCAGGTATCCCTCTTCCTGATACGCTCCGTACAGTTCCGCCATCGATTCGTCGTACTGTTCCTGGTTGAAAACCGCGCCGGGGGTGTATTTGAGCACTTTGAGCAATCGTTCGGCGGAGATGAGGCTGTTGCCGGAAAACGCCGTCGTCCCAAAATAATATTTCGGCCCCTCGTACATGTCGATATAGATCGTCATCCGGTTGCGGACCGTATCCACCGCGAAGGAATCCGAAACGATATGGGCATCGATAAAGCCCCGCTTGGCGCAGAAGGCGACGACCTTGTCCTTGTCCTCTTCGAATTTTTCCTTCTTGAAATCGGACGATTTCAGGAAGCCTTTCTTCCGGTTGGACATCTGCCCGATCAGATCGGAGGCCTTCAGCTTCTGATTTCCCGTGAGAACCACTTGCTCCACCTTGACCTTGTCGTATTCCTTGATGACGAAGTTCAATTGAGCTTCGCTGGAATCGGCGTTGTAGAGCAGCTCCGGATGGGCTTCCGCCAGGAAATACCCTTTGCTCATGTACTGGGTTTCGATCTGGTTCTTCGCCTTGGCCATCAGGTTGTCGCTGATATACCCGCCGGCCGCTATATGCAGCAACCCCTTCAGGTCCTTATCCGAAATCTTCTTGTTACCCTTGAACGCCAGCGCCGACAGCTTGGGATACTCCGACACCTTGATGGTCACGATCACCCCGCCGGACACCGGGTCCAGATCGATGGCTATATCCCGGAAGATTCCTTTGGCGTAGAGATTCTTGACCGCGTCCTGCAACTCCGTACCCGACAGCTCCGACCCCATAGTCAGCGCCGCCGTGTTGCGGATCATCTGCTCCGAGGAACGGGTGTTGCCGGAAACGCGAATGTCGACGACCCGGTATGTCTGGGCCTGAACACCGCCGCACATAAGCAGAACGACTGCCGCCCATACGGCGACGGGCAGCAGCCGCGAGAATAGCAAATCCCTGCTTGCGTTATAATTCATCCATCGACCAGTGTTAGTGGGGTGTATTGATCCGGGTGATCTTTAACTCCGTATAATTTTGGCGATGACCGATCGTCCGACGACTTTTCGTCCGGCCTTTGAACTTGAAGGTCATGACCTTTTCGGATTTGCCCTGGGCCACCAACTCGGCTTCCACCGAGGCGTGGTCGATATATGGTTTGCCCACTTCCGCTTTCTCGCCGTCGGAGATAAGAAGCACCTTGTCCAACATGACTTTGTCGCCGGATGCGCCCTCAAGCTTTTGGACTTTGATCAGGTTGCCCTCTTCAACCGTAAACTGGCACCCGCCCGTTTCCACAACTGCGTACATAAACGTGTATCCTCCATAGGGTTCGAACGATAGAGTAACCCCCAAAGGTAATGATGTCGGCTCATAAGTCAAGCGAAATCTCAACCTTTTCATCGCCCCGGCGACCGGTCATTTCATATCTGCTGTGTTATACCTGCTTATCCCCGAATAAGTTCATAAAAACAGGGCGCGCCCGGAGCAATATTTCCCCGTCCGGCAAATCCCCAACCGGCGCGGAAATTGCAGAATGTGATTGGCTTTTGCCCCAGTTTTCGTATTTTTCACGGTTATGAACGAGTTCAAACTTGTCGCCAATTTCGAGCCCAAAGGGGACCAGCCCGATGCTATCGAGGCCCTCTTGGCCGGGCTCAACCAGGGCCAGAAATACCACACCCTGCTGGGCGTGACCGGCTCCGGCAAGACTTTCACCATGGCCAACGTCATCGCCCGGTACAACCGCCCGACCCTGATCCTGTCCCACAACAAGACTCTGGCCGCTCAGCTCTACGGCGAGATGAGGTCGTTTTTCCCCGCCAACGCCGTCGAGTTTTTCATCAGCTATTACGACTACTACCAGCCGGAGGCGTACCTGCCTACCACCGACAC
>JAQVRW010000367.1 GCA_028700875.1 Candidatus Zixiibacteriota bacterium
CCCCAGGCAGGCCGGGCCGGCCCATCGGCCCTGCCACGGGCAAAAAGCGGCGGCAATCGCAAGAATGATTGCCGTTGTTATTCCGAAACGGCGCAATTCGAATATCGGCGTGCGCGTCTTGGCCATCGTCAGTATCCCACTTCATCATCGGTCCAAGCCGGTTGTTCGGTCTTTTCCAAAATCAAATTTTCGAGCACAAGAATGTCCATACCGGTCTTCATGAAACAGCAGTACGCTTCCTGCGGCGTGCAGACAATCGGTTCTCCCCGGACGTTAAACGAGGTGTTGACCAGGACGCCGCATCCGGTCAATTTCTTGAATTTGCGGATAAGGGCATGGAAACGGGGATTGTCCCGGCCATCGACCGTCTGAATCCTCGCCGAATAATCGAGATGGGTCACGGCGGGAATATCGCTACGCGTTTGGTAGAGGCGCTCGATCCCGTCAGCGGAATTCTCTCCCTGCGCCGAAGGGAGGCGTCGTTCGGCTCGTACCGGAGCGGTCAGAAGCATGTAGGGCGAGGGCGTGTCGAGCTCGAAATATTGACCGGCGTCTTCGGCCAGCACCGCCGGGGCCAGCGGCCGGAATGATTCCCGAAATTTGATTTTGAGGTTCAATATGGCCAGCATGTCGGTCGTGCGTGGGTCGGCCAGGATGCTTCGCGCGCCCAACGCCCTCGGGCCGAATTCCATCCGGCCGGAAAACCAGCCGACAACTTTCTTGTCCGCCAGATCGCGGGCGACCCTATCCAATAGGAACGATTCTTCATACCGATGGAATGGATACCCTTCTGCATGCAACCAAGCGGCGATATCATCGTTTTTCCATGATGGTCCCAGAAGCGAACCCCGTTGTCTGTCACGGTCGTCGACAGATTCGCCGCGCGAGTTGTCCAGATATCGATGCCAGGCGAAGAGGGCGGCTCCCAGCGCTCCGCCGGCATCGCCGGCGGCCGGTTGAATCCAAATCCGGTCAAAGATCTTTTCGCGTAAGATGCGGCCGTTGGCGACACAATTGAGCGCCACGCCGCCGGCCAGACAGAGGTCGGTCTCGCCGGTTTGCTTGCGGACATGGCGGGCCATCCGGAGGATGATCTCTTCGGTGACGGCCTGAATCGAGGCGGCCAGGTCCATTTCCTTCGGAGTGATCTCGCTTTCCGGTTTACGCGGCGGGCCATCGAATAGTTTATGGAACGCCCGAGAGGTCATGGTCAACCCCTGGCAGTATTTGAAATATTTCATATCCAGCCGAAAGCTGCCGTCCTCTTTCAGATCCAATAGATTGTCGAGGATGGTCTGGACATAGACCGGGCGGCCATACGGCGCCAACCCCATGACCTTGTATTCTCCGGAATTGACCCTGAAGCCGGTATAGTATGTGAAGGCCGAGTACAACAGGCCGAGGCTGTGCGGGAAACGCATTTCATAGGCCAACTCGATCCGGTTGCCGTTGCCGGTGCCCCAGGAGGCGGTAGTCCATTCCCCGACGCCATCGATGGTCAATATGGCGGCGCGGTCAAAGGGAGAGGGGAAGAAGGCCGAGGCGGCATGGGATTGGTGGTGTTCGGGGAAGATGACTTTGCCCTTGAAACCGGGAAGGGCCTTTCGAATTCGGTTTTCCAGCCAGAGTTTCTCTTTCAACCAGAGGGGCATCGCCTTGAGAAAGGACCGAATTCCCAGAGGGGCGAAAGCCAGATAGGTTTCCAGAAGGCGCTCGAACTTGGCCCAGGGTTTGTCATAAAAAGCGACCAGATCGATCTGTTCGGGGGTAAGGTTGTCTTCCTTTAGGCAATAATCGACAGCCCGGGCAGGGAAGCCGGGATCATGTTTAAGGCGGGAAAGCCGCTCCTCTTGGGCGGCGGCAATGATTTCTCCGTCCCTGACGAGGCAGGCGGCGCTGTCGTGATAGAAGGCGGATATCCCCAGAATATTCATCCGGCTGATCTATCTCCTGTCTTGCGATTTTAACGGTCCCGAAATCCGGCCATCTAATATGGCGTATAGGCAGCCGGTCGTCAATGGTCTGGCCTCGAAATGGTGATTGACGAAAACGCCGTTTCCCTTAAATAATATGCACTTGCGGCCGATTTCATAATATATTGGGGCCGATTTCCAGGCCCGGCAGAAGAGGAGTTGTTTTGCCCTTTTTCGGCCGTCGGGCAGGGGATTGGCGACGTAATAAGAAAATGGCCTGTATTTGGTCAGGCCAATCAGCCTTGGCGGATTATAATGAACAATGATAGCAATGGTGATTCCCGGAGCGTAATACCTACGATGAAACCACCAACTAAGGCTTCGCCGGAGGCAAACATGGTCATCCCGAAGACGGTCAAACGGCGCGGTTTGGGGACCTACTTCAAGGGCGCGGTCAACTCGCTTGGGTATCTTCTGGGGCGGGAGATCCGTTACTACCGAAAGCAACCGACCGATGCCCTTTTCTTCATCACCTATCGTTGCACGTCTCACTGCCGGACCTGCACGCTCTGGCAGCGGTCCGATTCTGCCGGGGAAATGACGCTGGCGGAATGGAAGCGGGCCGTGGATATGTGCCACGAAATGGGCGTGAAAGGGGTGGAGCTGTTCGGGGGAGATGCCCTGTTGCGTTTGGACGTGCTGATACCGTTGGTCGCCTATATCAAAACCAAAAGCGGGATGGAAGCCGACCTGGTCACCAATTCCAATCTGCTGACCGACGAGGTGGCCAGGCAATTGGTGGGGGCCGGGATCGACGATATCTGGTTTTCGATCGACGGGGTTTCCGCCTGGCACAATCAGATACGGGGCCGGGATGACGCTTTTGAACGGGTGGACAAGGCGATCGACGCGGTCCTCAAGGCGCGCGGGAGCAATCGTCTTCCCAGAGTGCGAGCCAACACCACCATATCCAATCTGAATTACGATCATTTCGACGAGGTGCTGGCGTATGCCGAATCGAAAGGGATGGATTTCCTGCATTGCGAGTATGCCGGGGAATTCTGGGACGAGCTTCTGGATCAGTCGATAATCGACGGCATCCGACCCAATCCGTATTTCGTCCGTCAGGAGGGGCGGTCGATCCTGGCGAATGACGAACAGGCGCGAATCATCAAGGCCAGAGTGGAGCAGATGAAGAAGGACGTCCGGCGGATGCATATCAGCCTTCAATCGGAGAACGTCGATCGACTGACCATCAAGCAGATGACGACCGGCCTGTGCGACAACCGGCGTTGTTATATAAACCACACTAAGGTGACTATCGATCCCCGGGGGAATATCACCGGTTGCGGGTTCTTCGGCGATTGGATCCTGGGCAATATCAGGGAACAACCGCTTCGCGATATCTGGAACAACGACCGGCATCGCCGGTTCATGAAGCATTTTGCCAACCGGGATATGAATATCTGCGATCATTGTATCATGGGCGTCCAGCGTAATCCGAACCTGTGGCAAGGCCTGCGCAACCATATCAACCAGGCTCTTGGTCGGGCGCGGAGCTGAGAGGGAATCGGTGGCAAACCTCTCTATCATATCCAGGGCCCGGCGGATTTATTCCGAGCAGGGGATGGCGGCCCTGATGACTGCGTT
>JAQVRW010000035.1 GCA_028700875.1 Candidatus Zixiibacteriota bacterium
CCCTTTACAATTGCGGCGCAATCGGTCCCGGATCCTGCGGCAATTTCGAAAATGATTATCATGATCCCGGGAATTCCGGGTATACGGACTATAATGGTCAAGATGGCGATCTTGATACCGGTCGCGATAGCGGTCGCGGTCCCGATCGCCGTTGATCTTTGCGGTAATACGTGCGCGGCGGACGTCCTCGTCCGCCGCGGCGGAGCGGGGCACCAGAACCGTTCAGAATGAATTGGTTGGTGGACCGCCTTTTGGCGGCGGCGAAAATCGCAAAATTCCCGGACACAAATCTGCAAAAACCGGGTTACATTGATAGTATGAAGACTCCCGCCGCCGATAGAAAGGTTCTCGTGCTGACCGCCGGAATCGTCTGGTCGATTGTCGGCCTGATTCTTTCGGCCGTCGGCATCCGCTGGATGATCATCGCCCATCGGGGTATTATTATTCCCGGCCTGACCGGCCTTCTTGTCGGGCTGGCTTTCGACCGCTGGAAATTCTCCCGCCTGTCGCTAAAAAACATCAAGCGCATCTTCGCGGGTTGGCCCGACAAGGCCAAGGTTTGTGTTTTCGCCTTCCAAAGCACGCTCGGCTATATCCTCATCGCCGCCATGATGCTATTGGGGTTCACCCTTCGGCACCTGCCGATCCAGAAGATTTACCTGTCGCCGTTGTATCTGGCGATCGGCCTGGGATTGATCCTCTCCAGCCTGCAATACTACCGCGCCTACGCCGCGCCGTCGCCTGATATCTTATCTCACTAGGTTTTCACCCACCGGCATCTAGGTACACGTGGTGCCCCGCCCCTTGGGGTGGGAAAAGTTGTTCCACAAAGTTGGCTCGTCAAAAATGGATACTATTGGTTCGTGGTACGCTATTTCATACCCGCCGCAAGCGGCGGGGCACCACGGCCCCGATAGATGACTGGCCCGGCACGTCCAAACAAGTTTGGACGGGCTACCTGTCGCTTGCCCGCATTTCGCCCGGTTTGGGCTTGAAATTCCCGCCAGAATTGGTTACCATCGGCCATATTCGTTCGATACCCGACAGGAGGCAGTATGGATTGGGGATTGCAAAACCGCCTTTCACGCATCATAAAGCCGGAGACCGGCAAAACCGTCATGCTGGCGGTCGACCACGGCTATTTCCTCGGGCCGACCAGCGGTCTGGAGAAACCCGGCGAGACCGTTAAACCGCTTCTGCCGTATGCCGATTCCCTCATGCTGACGCGGGGCGTCCTGCGGACATCGGTGCCGCCGGATGCCGATATTCCCATCGTGTTGCGGGTTTCCGGCGGAACCAGCATCATCGGCAAAGACCTCTCTAATGAGGGAATTACCACCTCCATTGAAGAGGCGATCCGGCTCAATGTCAGCGCCATCACGCTGTCGATCTTCGTCGGCACCGATCATGAAAAAGAAACGCTTCTGGCTCTGGCGGAACTGGTCAATCAGGGGGAAAAGTACGGCCTGCCGGTGTTGGCCGTGACTGCGGTCGGGCGGGACATGGCCCGCGACGCCAAGTATCTCGGACTCTGCTGCCGCATCGCCGCCGAATTGGGTGCGCATTTCGTCAAGACCTACTACTGCGACCAGTTCGAATCCATAGTCGAAAGCTGCCCGGTGCCGTTGGTTATTGCCGGCGGCAAGAAAATCCCCGAACGGGAAGCCCTGCAGTTGGCCCACGACGCTATCGCGCACGGAGCCTGCGGAGTTGACATGGGACGCAACATCTTCCAGTCGGACAAGCCGGTTGGGATGATCAAAGCGGTGCGGGCGATTGTCCATGAAGGGGCGACCGTCGACCAGGCCTTCACCATCTATCGCGAAGGCAAATAGGCGGGAGGTTTCCATTGCGCGCGGCGGTGTATTACAACAACCGGGATGTGTGGGTTGAGGAGATGCCGACCCCGATGATCGGCCCGAAGGAAATCCTCGTCAAAATCATGGCCAGCGGCGTCTGCGGCAGCGACGTCATGGAATGGTACCGGATCAAGAAGGCGCCGCGCGTGCTGGGGCATGAAATCGCCGGGGAAATCGTCCAGGCGGGGGCCGATGTCAAAGGGTTCGCGGTCGGCGACCGGGTGTTCGTCACTCATCACGTCCCCTGCAACCAATGCCGCTACTGCCTCGCCGGGGCCCATTCCGCCTGCCAGACCCTGCAATCGACCAATTTCGATCCGGGAGGATTCGCCGAATATGTCCGGGTGCCGGAAATCAATGTCCACAACGGGATGTATCACCTTCCCGAACATGTCACCTATGACCAGGGGACGTTCATCGAACCTCTGGGATGCGTGATCCGCGGCCAAAGAATTGCCGGGGTCAAGAAGGGGGACACGGTCCTGGTGCTCGGCTCCGGCATCGCCGGGTTGCTTCATATCAAGATGGCCCGGGTCTATGGCGCGGAGAAAGTTATCGCCACCGATATCAATCCCTATCGTCTGGAAACCGCCCGGAAGATGGGGGCCGATGTGATCATCGACGCCCGTCAGGATGTCGCCCGAATGGTGAAAGAAGCCAATGACGGCCGGGGCGCCGATGTCGTCATCGTCTGCGCCACCCCGCCGGAGGCGTTTCAGCAGGCGTTCGATGCCGTTGATCGGGCCGGGACGCTTTTGCTTTTCGCTCCGACCTCACCGGAGGTGCGGATTCCCTTGCCACTTTTCGATCTTTATTTCAAACTGGTCACAATCGTCTTCTCCTATGCCGCCGTGGCCGAGGACCTCAAAGAGGCGATCGCCCTCCTGCACGGCAAAAAAATCACCGTGGATGACATGATTACCCATCGTCTTCCTCTGGCCGAAACCCAGAAGGGTTTCGCCCTGGTGGCGGAGGCCGACCGGTCGATCAAGGTGATCATCGAACCTCAAAAGTAGCCGTCTGCCGATCCTATTCGTGGTCAATAAAGGTCTCAATTATCGCGTTTTTCATTGACGACCGCGCGGTATTTTCATAAATTATTCCCTAATTGTGGGTAATATTGGATTCATCTCTGGGCGGGAGTCTTCCTTGCCTGGCACGGTTACGGTCGTTCGGTTAGTGAGTGCTAACTTTATCGAGGGCAACTGTGGAATCAGAGGATAGAAAGCATCAGATAATACAGGAGGCCACCCGGTTGTTCAGCCAGTCCGGGTTTGACCGGGTGACGATCAAACATTTGGCCGAGGCCTGCGGCATTACCGAACCGGCCCTCTATCGGTATTTCCCCTCCAAAGACGCCATCTATGACGCCGTCCTGGATTCGATCCAGGCGCAGATGCAGTATCAGGAGTTATTCGATCGTTTGGCGAAAGAGCCGGAGGTGGGCGAAATTCTTTTTGGTTTGGCCCGGCATATCCTCGGTTTTTTCACTGCGCACCGTGACCTGTATCGGTTGCTTCTGTATTCGACCCTGAGTGAGCATTCCAAAGCCAAGGCCGTCTACCTGGTGATTCGCGGGCCGTTCATCTTTTTCCTCCTGAACCAACTTGACCGGCTGGCGGCGGCAGGCAAGCTCAAGCCGAAGAACTATGAAATCACCGCCCGCTGTTTCGTGGGCATGGTTTTCGATTGCGCTTTGAGCAGTATGTTATGGCGTGGATACACCGGGCGGACCTACGAGCCGGAAGAGATCATCGCCAACAATGTCCCCATCTTCATCGACGGTCTCTCGGCGCCGAAAACGCCGGGGACATGACCACCTAAGCGGGGCAGGCGGGGGGTGAGCCGGATTCCGGGGCGATTGGTGGAATTCGGCCGCATGGAACGTCCAGACAGGAATGATGCCATATGATGATAAGACATCTTATCCTTTGTTTTCTGGTTTTGATTCCCGGCGCGGGGGCAGCGGCGGCTGATATCAGGAACGCCGATTGTGTCGAGTGTCATGATACGGCGCCCGACGAAATTGGGGCGGGGTATGACAGCGCCCTGGTGATGTCCGTCCATGGTGGCCTGGCCTGTACCGACTGTCATGCGGCAATCACCGAATTGCCCCATGCGGACAGTCTGCCGCCGGTCGCCTGCGGCGATTGCCACAGCGATGAAGTCGCCACCTACCAATGGCACGGACGGTTGCAGGTTGGGGTCGGCCAGGACATTCCCAACTGTTCCGACTGCCACGGCAAACACGATATCTTGAAACAGTCCAACAAGAATTCGCGCGTCAATCCCCTCCATCTGCCCGAAACCTGCGGACATTGCCACGATAATCTCGATTTGACCAAGAAGCATGAATTGTTGTACGGCAATGCGGTCAACGTGTACAAAAGCAGCGTCCATGGCCAGGCTGCCTTGGGGGGTGTCTATTACGCGGCCACCTGCAACGACTGCCATTCGGCGGGAGGGTCGGCGCATCGCATCCTGGGTCCGGGCAGCACGGAATCGTCGATCAACCATTTCAACATCCCCAAGACCTGCGGCAAGTGCCATCGCAATATTGAAAACGACTATTGGGAAGGGATCCACGGACGGTTGGTGGCGCGGGGGGAAACCGATTCGCCGGTCTGCACCAACTGCCACGGCGAACATGGGATCATTTCCCCCAAGGACCCCCGGTCGCCGGTTAGCCCGGCGCGGGTGGCCGAGGCGACTTGCGCACCCTGCCATGAATCGGCTTACCTCAACGAAAAATACGATATTCCCACTGGACGATTGCAGTCCTGGGTGGACAGCTACCATGGTTTGAAAAGTAAGGCCGGGGATTTGACCGTCGCCAACTGCAGTTCCTGCCACGGGGCCCATCGGATATTGCCCCATACCGATCCAACCTCGTCCATCTACCCGGCCAACTTACAGAAGACCTGCGGCGTCTGTCATCCGGGCATCTCGCCGACGATGGCCGCCACGCCGATCCATGAGACGCCGGGAATCTCCCGGACCCCGCTGGCCCGCGTCATCGCGAATATCTACGCCATTCTGATTTTCCTGATCATCGGCACCATGGTGGTGCACTGGTTGATCGACCTGCGCAAACAGATCCAGAAAGTGAACCTCAAGAAACAGATCCAGCGGATGACCTACGGCGAGGTGTGGCAGCATACGTTCCTCATGGTAACGTTCATCGTGCTGGCGGTGACCGGATTCTCCCTCCGTTTTTCGGAGGCATTCTGGGTGCAATGGCTGTTCGGCTGGGAAGGGGGCTTCCCGCTCCGGGGCATCATCCATCGCGTAGCGGCGGTGTTGTTCATTCTGACCGTCATCTGGCATGTGTTGTTTTTGACCACCCGCCGAGGGTATCGGTTCCTGGCCGACATTTTCCCCGTCCCCAAAGACGTCAGGCTATTCAAGGAAACGATGCTGTACAATGTCGGGCGGCGGCCGGAACGGCCGCGTTTCGGGCGGTTCAGCTATGTCGAAAAGGCGGAATACTGGGCGCTGGTCTGGGGTTCGCTGGTGATGATCTTCAGCGGTTTCTTCCTCTGGTTCGACAATATCGCCGTGCACTGGTTCCCCAAGGGATTTTTGGATGTGATGCTGGTCGTGCATTATTACGAGGCCTGGCTGGCCGTGTTGTCGATCGCCATCTGGCATATGTATTCGACCATCTTCAGCCCCGAAGTTTATCCGATGAACCCGTCATGGTATACCGGGAACATGCCTCTGGAATGGTATCGTCACGAGCACCCCGACGACCCGGCCTTGCGGGCGTTGGACGCACAGGAAAAAGCCGGCGATGTTAACAAGCCGCCGGTGATCCAGGAAGAAGGCGACGATACCGGCAAGCCGCCGGCGGCCGTTGAACCGGAAGAGGATGGGAAACAATAAGCAACGTCGGATCGCCGCTTTGGATCGGCTCCGACTATAAACCGAGGTTCTTGCATCAAGGATATCCGATGGACGATATTCGACCACGACAAACGCTGTTCCGTCATCCGCTGGCTGCCGTCGGGGGAGCGTTATTCGCCGCCGGGGGGGCACTTTTTCTCGTCCTGCTGTTGATTGAATTTTCCACCCATAGCGACAATCCCTATCGGTCGCTGGTGACCTTCATCGCCGCCCCGTTCGTCATCACGCTGGGATTTGGGCTCTTTCTTCTGTCTGTCTGGCTGCAGGTTCGGGCGGCGCGCCGTCGGGGAGAGAAGGTCCGCTTCAACCTGACGATCGATCCCACCGACCCGAGGTATCGTCGCAACCTGGGCTTGTTCTTGGCCCTAACGGCGGTGCTGGTGGTGGCCGTGGTCTACAGCGGCACGAAAGCGTATGACGCCACCGATTCGGTCGTTTTCTGCGGCGAAACCTGCCACACGGTCATGGAACCGCAGAGCGTGACATATCACAATTCACCCCACGCCCGGGTTCCCTGCGTGGAATGTCATATCGGGCCGGGAGCGTCGTTTTGGGTCAGGTCTAAAATCGACGGCACCCGCCAGTTGATCGCCACGGCGTTGAACACCTATTCCCGGCCGATCGAAACGCCTATCCGTAATCTGCGCCCGGCGCAGCAGACCTGCGAAGAATGTCACTGGCCCAATCAGTTTTACGGCGAGAAGATGGTCAACCGGACCTACTACCGGACCGATGAGGCCAACTCCCCCTGGACGGTCAACCTGCTGGTCAAGATCGGCGGCGGCAACCCGCGGACCGCCAAGCTTGAGGGGATTCACTGGCATATGATCGTCTCCAACAAGATCGAATATATCGCCGCCGACCCCAAGCGGCAGGTGATTCCCTGGGTACGGCGGATAAGCGCCGAGGGGGATACGGTCATCTACGCCGATCCCGATACTCCGTCGCCGGACCTCAACGACCCCAAGATCGAAATCCGCCGTTTCGATTGTATCGACTGCCACAATCGGCCCAGTCATCGGTTCCTTCCGCCGGCCAACGCCCTAAATCTGGCTTTGGCTACGAGGCGGATATCGCCTCAGCTTCCGTCCATCCGCAAGATCGGGCTGGACCTCCTGAATGCCGATTATATCGATCGCGACAGTGCTCACGCGGCCATTACCTCACAACTCCGGGCCTATTACCGGGAGAATCACCCGGATATCATGACGGCGGCTGCCACGCGGGTGGATTCGGCGGCGGTCGAACTATTGCGGATTTATGATGAGAATTTCTTCCCGGAGATGAAGACCGACTATCGGGCCAGGGAGAATAACCTCAGCCATTTCGTCAATAACGGCTGTTTCCGATGCCACGATGGCAACAAGCGAAGCGCCTCGGGAGAAACCATCCCCCACGATTGCACGACCTGCCACCTGATCGTCGCCCAGGGAGGCTCGGAAAGCGCGGACTCGCTGGAAACAAAACTCTCCGGGCTCGAATTCCTGCATCCCGAGGATATCGAGGATGCCTGGAAGGAGACTCGCTGTACCGAATGCCATGATCCCGGTTCCGGGTATTAGTGGATCAGACGGAAAAATCCCCGCTCGCGATACTGGCCGGGTATCGCCAAAATTGACCCCGGAGCCGACGACGAAAACATAATTATTTATCAGACAAGGCGATTGGGCCGGGGCGATCACCTCAGAACAAAAAGCGGCAGTTTGGGGCCAATAGCAGTTATTACTGCCGATCATTTATCTTGCCTTCAATTCGTAAATTATTTACGTATGACAATTGGGTGAGAATAGGGGATGACCCCCGAAATTCAATCGCGAGGACGTTCCATGCGATTACGATATGGGATTGCGGGGAATTTGTATTCATCGGCGAAAATCACCGCTATCGCCCTCCTGCTCATGTCTTCCCTCGCCTGGTCGGAGGCCGCCGAACCTGTCAAGGATGAAACCTGCCTGGAATGCCATGACGGGGTGAACAAATCTCTGGAAGCCGGTCCTCATCGACTCGGCTCCGAGTATTCTCAGCCGAAAGTTGTCGTGGTCTGTGTCAGTTGCCATGCCGGGGCGGACGCGCATTTGAATGATCCCGGACGGGAAACCATCACCACCCCGGCGGAATTGTCCGGCCACGAGACTTTCGCCACATGCACTCAATGCCATCTCGCCCATGTCGGGCTGGACAATTATGGTTTCGACGTCCATGCCGTGCAGGAGATGAACTGCAGCCGGTGCCATAAAATTCACGTGTACGACAAACCGCTTCTTCTCGACGATCAAGCCGGCTTTTGCCTGCCGTGCCATAACGAGGCTGCGACCGGCTTTGCCCGAAGGTCACAACACCCGGTCATGCAGGGGAATATCACCTGCTTGAGCTGTCATCGGTTTCTCAAGCGGTCGGATGACCGTCCGGAGTATGACCTTATCGGGACCTGCCGCCGCTGTCATCCCGCCCAGGGAGGGCCGTTCCCGTATGAACACGAGGCAACCACCGGCTATGCCGTGGCCGAGGGGGGCTGTATCGAATGCCATAATCCGCACGGCAGCGATAACGACCGACTTTTGGCTCAACCGGCCAACCATCTGTGCCGACAGTGTCATGCTCCAGTCGGGCATGCCACCGCTCACGGGGGAATCTGGGCCGCGTATGACTGCCAGGTCTGTCATTCCGACATTCACGGCTCCTATGTCAGCAACCGTTTCCTGGACCCCGCTCTGGCGGCCAAGCTGGGCGGGAATTGTTATGATCCCGGCTGTCATGCTTTGAACCGGTGATGAGGAGAAGCGCGATGCGTACGGCAAGTATCCATACGACGGCGATCCTGCTGATCCTGGTTTGTTTGGGCGTCGAAACCCTGGCCGGCGGCGGCGGGCAGGCCCGAATCGGGTATGTCCTCCTGGACGAGGATGGGAACCTGGGGGTCAATCAGGAAACGTTCAATACGTATGAAGGTCCGAGTTTCTCGCTCGACAATTTCCGCTACCTGACGGCCAGCGGTCTCAATATATTCGCCAACCTCCAGAGTATCACCCTGAACAACCGCAATCTTCGCGCGGGCGTATTCAAGCCCGGCATGTTCACGGCGTCGGTCTATAACAACCAGTATCGCCGCGCCTACAGCTTCGACGGCGGCAAGTTCACGCGGCGCAATGTCGTTGGGGGGCAGTTCGAATGTATGCCGTCGAAATACGCACACTTTTTTGGCGGGTTCGACCTGACCAAAAAGCACGGCGACCGGACCGCGCTCTATGAATTCCGCAACGATACGGTAATAATCGGTACCGATTATACCCAATCGGCCTTCAATTTCGGCGCGCAGACGTTTTGGGCCGGCGGGACACTGAGGTTGGAGTACCGCGCGTTCGATTTTAGCGATGATCTTGCCGTCGGGGGGGACCGCGATGCGCGGCAGTTTACGGCAACCGCTTTCATGCCCGTTCCACGGTACAACCGGGTGACGGTATCGGGGGGATACGATTACCGCCGCGATCGGCACGACTGGAGTAATACGGAGTTGACGACGCATACGGGATGGGGGGGAGCGCGGGCGCTGTTGCCGCTGGGCTGGTCGTTGGACGGCCGTTTTTTGTTCGCCCGCACGAAGCACAGCCTCGGCAGCGTGGAAACCGATAATGTCGTAACTACGGTCGCCGCCGGTCGAGCCTGGCCCCGCTATGGCGGCGTTCGTCTGGGATATGAAAACCGGATTTCGGATGACCTGGTCGACCGCACAACGGCCAATGCCGTGATGGCCGCCGGCTGGGTGAAAATGAACGACAAGTTGTCGGCTCGCGGGCGGTTTTCCACGCGGTTGAAAAGGGTCAAGACCGGGGCGACGCTCTTGGGAGATGAGGATGTCACCCGATTCCAGGTCAGCGTCCGGTATCAGGACACGTTGTACGGCGATATGTCGCTCCGGTACCAGGGCCGTATCCGGACCAATGATGATATCGACACCCGGGTCGAATACAACGCCGTCACCGCCGCCCTGAACACCGCCCAGAAGCGGTACGGAACGCTGGCGGTGACGTATTCGTACTATATAGGCATGTTTGAGAACCGGTCGGGGCCGAGGGCGGACAGGTTCGAGTTTGCCGATCATGTCGTCAGCGGGACCCTGCAGACCGTGACCTGGCGGAAAATCCGCGGCACGTTCGGCGGGACCTATTACCGCAGCCATCGCGATTGCGACGTGGAGAAATTCGGGTTGCTGTTCGGGGCGCGGTATGAACTGCCGTCGGATGTCTATATCGACGCGACCTATCAGGCGGTCAACTATGATAACTTCTTGGTCACCGACCAGTACTACACGGGGAATATAGTCACGGTGAATGTCATAAAAGGCTTTACGCTGTAGAGAGGAGTCGCTATGAGGAACGCCAAATTACTTTGGCTGCCGGCGGCCATGGTGTTGCTGTTAGCGGCGGGATGCGAACGAAAGGTGACCAACCAGGTCACCTACGTAGTCCCCGCGAACAAGGCTGCTTATGTCGGGAGCAATGCTTGCGAGGCCTGTCATGCCGACATCTATGCCGACTTCGCGAAGACCGGCCACCCGTCGATGCTGGCCACGACCGATTCGGTGCAACAGACGGGGCATTTTCCCGATTATGTCACGCCGCTGCAGAAACCGGCCGATCTCGGCTGGGATGAGATCGATCGAGTGATCGGCGGGTTCTGGTGGAAAGCCAACTTCACCGATCAGACCACCGGCGGCATCTTTTACGGGCCGGATCGCCTATTCAATATGGCGACGGAGACTTTTGACGATTATGACGGAACGACTCCTGGCATCGAAGAATACAGTTGTGCGCGGTGCCATACCACCGGGTACGTTTCCGAAGGACACCAGCAGGGGAAAGAAAACATCGTCGGCCGCTGGACCTTTGACGGTATTCAGTGCGAGAGATGCCACGGGGCGGGCGGCGACCACGTGGCCGACCCGTACAAGGCGGCCATGACCGTCGATCGGTCGGCCGACCTGTGCGGCGGGTGCCACAGCAAGGGGGATGTCACGACCATTGAGGTGGCGGACGGATTCATCAAGGACCACCAGCAATACAACGAAATGTTCGCCACCAAACACCTGTCGCTGGAATGCGTCGATTGTCATGACCCGCATGTCAGCCTGCATCCGAACAATCCAGGGCGGGCGCAGGGACTGGTCAATAAATGCGAAAATTGCCATCTGGATGAGGTCCAGAGTTATGCCCGATCGGCGTTGCCTCATTACCAGGACGGCGTCACCTGTATCGAATGCCACATGGCCAAGGCGGCCTGGTCGGCCTACGCCTCCGGGACCTATGAAGGGGACGTTCATTCTCACTTGATGACCATCAATACCGATCCGACGGCATCGATGATCCAGCAGGGCGGGACGACGGCCAACCCGTATCTGACGGTCGAGTACACCTGCCTGAAATCCGGCTGTCATAATCCGGCCCTGCCGGAGAATACCAAAGCCTGGGCGGCCAGCAATGCCGATCAGGTTCATCCGCCGGACGTCGGCGAGGCGGCTTCCTGTTTCACCTGCCACAGCGATGACCCCAACTCATTGGGAGGGAAATTGTTGGCGGCTCGCCAGCAGTATGATATGTCGGCCCATGGGACCGGCGACACCTACAATGAGAATCGTATCGGCGGCAGCCAGACGTGCGAAAAATGCCATACCAACGAAGGTTTCGTGGCCCGGGTGACCGGGGTGCCGGCGGTTGGCGACCAGTTCACCCGCATCAGTTGTTTCACCTGCCATCAGCCGCATACGCTGGGAACGCTGGAGTTGCGTGTGGGAAACGCGGTGACGCTGGCCAACGGGGCGACCTTCGACAAGGACAACGCCAATATCTGCGCCTCCTGTCATCAAAGCCGCCGAAATGTCGCCACCTATGTAACCGACACCGTGACTCTTTCGACCCACTGGGGTCCGCATGGCAGTCCTCAGAGCGATATGCTGATCGGGACCAACGCGTACGAGTACGCCGGATACGAATACGAGAATTCGCCTCATGCCAACGTCACCGGCCACGGTTGTCTGGATTGCCATAAGGCGCTGTCGGCCGATGGCACCGGTGGACACACGTTCTACATGGCCAACGAGGAGGTGGGGTACGACAATACCAATGGTTGCAATGTCACCCTGTGTCACGACGACGAGGTGGCCGATTTTGACTATGACGGAAAACAGACGGAGGTGGAAGGTCTGTTGAGTGGTCTGGAAACCCTGCTAATCAATGCCGGGTTGCTGAGCTGGATCGACCAGGGGGGCGAGATGGTCCTGGAGCCTACGGATGGTCTGGTGGTTACCGATGCCGACTCGAGCGGAGCATTGTATAACTACCTTTTTGTCAAAGCGGAGGGATCGCTGGGAGTTCACAACACCGAATATGCCGTCGGGCTCCTGCAATCGTCGATAGACTTCCTGAATCCTGTTGGCCGCGCGGGGGCCGGCCGCATGCGGATATCCGCAATTTCTACGCATTGACCTCACATTCCGACTTCCGGCAAGCCCTCCCCGGGTGGGAGGGCTTGCCGGTCCGTCGCTCGACATGCGATATCCCGCCCTTCTCCGCCGGGGCATGGTCCGACATAAGCGGATCAGGTCATAAAATGTAATCGGACGGTGATAAAATCCGTCACCCGGCCGATACAGTGCTAAACACGTATGTTTTATCCTGCCTGATCGGATATACGGGCAGGGGCCAGAGGAATGGCGAAACCGATGAAAACCATGGGAACGGTCAAACGGCATATCCTCACCTTCAGTGTACCCGAACCGCCGTCGACAGCGGGAATACCCCGCCATTTATTTGCATGTCGTCAATGGTTTTTGTTGACAGTCAACATCGTTCAGGCCACCATTAGAGTGGCGGCGCCGGTTTTCCCGGTCCCGCAACGGGCGTGAAGGGATAGTCCGCCGGCGACATAAAAGGAGTTATGTCGAATGTCAGTCCTTAAGGATATTAGGGGTAGTTGATGGTTTCCTACTCGTGTAAGAAATCTCAAGAGATATCTCTTTTCATATCACGACAAAGGAGGAGAGCAAGAGCATGAAACCGAAACTGTTAATTGCGGCATGCATCATCGCGTGCTTGCTGGCGGGTTCGGCGTTCGGCGCGGTAGTCGGGCGAATCACCGGAATGGTGACCGACTCCAACACCAAAGAGCCGCTCGTCGGCGTTTCAGTGAGTATCGTGGGGACAACGATGGGTGCGAAAACCGGCGTCGACGGTAAGTACACCATCCTGAATGTTCCCGTCGGAACCTACACTCTCGCGTTCAGCTCGGTCGGTTACGGCAAGGTCGACGTGGAAAACATCCACGTTTCGGTCGACTTGGCCACCTTCCGCGATCAGGAGCTGACCTCGGAAGTGACCGAGACCGGCAAAGTCGTAACGGTCAGAGCGGAACGACCCATGGTCAACAAAGACAAGACAACGATGGTCAACATCGTCGAACGGGATCAGCTGTTGGCGATGCCGACCCGTGGATTCGAGCAGATCGTCGGCATTCAGAACAGCGTCGTGCGTATGAATGCCAACGTGGACGTCCGCCAGCGCGGCGCCCGTGAATCCGGTTCGGCCACGGCGCCGGAAATTAACCTGCGCGGCGGCCGCCCGTCGGAAGTGGCCTATTATGTCGATGGTTTCTCGCAGCAGGATCCGCTATCCGGCAATTCCACCGCCAATATAAACAACAACGCCATCAAGGAAGTCTCTGTGACCTCCGGCGCCTTCTCGGCGGAATACGGGCATGTCTCCTCGGGTATCGTCAACGTGACGACCAACTCGGGAACAGACAAATATCACGGCAACTTGGAACTGGTCAGCGACAACGCGGCCACGCCGTTCGGGTACGACAGTTACGACCAGAACTGGTATTCCGGCGATTTGAGCGGGCCGATTCCGGGTCTCCAGAAAGCCTTTTTCTTCCTGTCCGGCGAACGCCGCTTCATGCGCGACCGGGCTCCCTCGGTTAAGACCAAGGAAGTGTACGAGAAATTCGGTTTGGCCGATCTTTATGATGACCCACAGCGGCTCCCCAACAACTCGGTCGGCGGCTGGTCATACCAGGGAAAGCTGGATTTCGACATAACGAAGAACATGCGTTTCTCGTTGTCCGGCAACGGTTCGGTGGACAAATGGCAGGAGTATCGCCATTACTACCTGAACCCGTCCTTCCCTAATCAGGTCGCGCATTCGCCGCGCTACGAGGACAAGAACCTCGGTATCAACGCCAAGATTACGCATACTCTGGATCCGAAAACCATCTATAACCTCAGCGCGTCCTATTTTGTGACCGAACGGACTCGCGGCGACGGCGTGGTTTTCGACAACTACAAGCAGTATGCCCGTTACCTGAAGGCCGACAGCGAAGGGGTCGTCGATTCCGTGCTGCGGGCCAATCCCGAGTATGATTACCAGAACCTTTTCCGCGAAGGCGACAGCCTTTACGCCAGTGACTATCCGTTTTATGACACACTGGCGGAAGATACCTTCGTGA
>JAQVRW010000368.1 GCA_028700875.1 Candidatus Zixiibacteriota bacterium
TCCTGTCGCTGTATGAGGAAGAGGCCTAGAAGAGCAATCTCAATCTGACCGACCTGATTCGGGATACTCGAAGCGATCTTGCCAACGGTTCGTTGTTCGCGGAGACGATGAAGACGAAAAGGCCGATGGTCATCGCCGGAGACGTGCAACTCGATTATGCCACCGACCGCCTGCTGGATCATCTCGGGGAAAAGCGGGTGGCCATGACCCCGTTGGTGTCGCGCGACCGGGCTATCGGGTTGTTGCTGGTGGACAACGCCATCACCCATGAAGAGATCACCGAACACGACACGCGGTTTCTCAAGTTAATCGCCGATCAGACCGCGGCGGCGGTGGAACGCTCCTATCTGTACCGCGACATCAAGGAACGGGCGCAGGAGCTGGAAGAAATGAATCGCAAATTGGCGGACACGCAAAACCAGATTATCGAAGCGGAACGGATGTCGGTGATCGGAGAGATCACCTCGGCGGTGGCCCATGAGCTGCGCAACCCGCTGACCATCATCGGCGGTTTCGCCCACCTGATGTACAAGAATCTGGAGCCGAGCTCACCCGACGGCGAATATCTGAATATCATCATTTCCGAGACGCAACGGGCGGAGGCGGTAGTCACCGATGTTCTCGATTTCTCGCGGGCGTCCAAGACTCCCGACCGCCAACTCGATCTGAATCAGTTGGCGCATAACGCCCTGGATATGCTGGACGCCAGATTTGGGCGGGGCCGGTGCGCTATCCGGACGGCTATGATCGGGGCGGTCTTGCCGTTATGGGGAAATCCCGATCAACTGCTGTATGCCCTGTACCAGGTATTCCGTTCCATGACTCTGGACATGCCCTGCGAAGAGGTCCACGTCGGCACCTCCGTGCAGGATGGATACGGCCGGGTGGAGATTCGCTTCGCCGACGCCGACAAAAACCACGACAAAGTCGAAAAACTATTGAAGCAGTATTTCTCCGGGGGAAGCAATTCCAAGCGGTTATCCCTGATCGTGGCAGAGGAAACCCTGAAACACCATGGCGGCTGGCTGGGCGTGGAATCCGACGACCAGAGCGGGCCGATGCTTTCTATTCATCTTCCTTTGTATAAGGAGGCCGCACATGCCCAAAATTTTGGTGGTTGACGACGAAATCTTTATCCGCATGCTCTATAAGAAGGAATTCGAGAGCGAGGGATATGAGGTCATGGCCGCCGCGGGGGAAAGCGAGGCGATGGCCGCCATGCGGGAATTCCGGCCCGATCTGGTCATCCTCGACATCGAATTGTCCGACACCAACGGATTGGAGCTGCTCAACCGTCTGCGCCAGGAATACCGCGACGTCGTAGTCGTGCTCAATTCGGCCTATTCCACCTATAAGGCGGACTTCCAATCATGGTTGGCCGACGCCTATATCATGAAATCGTCGGATCTCAACCCTCTAAAGGGGAAGGTTAAAGACCTTCTCGAGGCAAAAACCTGTGACCGATAGTCACTCCAACTATGCCGGGGCGTCATACGGCCACCTGGCCGATGAAGTCAACCGGCTGGCCGATGAGGTCAGGCTGTTGTCGATCAATCTGGCCATCGCCCTGGCCAAGGCGCAGGGCCAGGAGCGGACGCTGCAATCGTTGGGACCGCAGTTCTCGGAATTGATCAAGAAGGCCCACGATACCTCGCGTCAGGTCATGGATATCCTGGGCGCGTATCAAAGCCGCGGACGCATGATCGGCGGGCTTCCGGGCACCACGGAGACCATCGAACGGCACGGAGGGTACGATCGGATCGAGGCCACGCTCAACTATGTGTATCAACTGAGCGAACAGATTAACACCGTTATTTCCGCCATACAACGGCGCCAGAGGACGCAATCATGACAGCACAAGGACATTCAGCAGCCATCGGGCAGACCGCCACGGCGGATTCTCAGGCGGCGGCCAACGCCGTTCACCTGGTCTGTTTTCTCCTCGGGGACGAGGAACTCGCCGTCCCCGTCGACCGGGTGATCGAAGTGGTCAGGGGGACGGATCTGAACCCCATCGTCGACAACACCCGGTATCTGGCCGGCATGCTGCCCTATCGGACCGAAACCATTCCGGTTGTCGACCTGAGACAATGGTTGAATGTTCCTCCTTCCGATGTCGACGTGGTTTCCCGCGTGGTGGTCGTTTCCCAGGGGACGAAACTTATCGGCCTCGCCGTGGACGATGTCACCCAGGTGCTGCGCGGGGATCGGCGATTTTGGCAGGAACCGTCCGGCGACAGCCCTCGCCAACGATTCTTGGCCGGATACTATACCGAGGATGAACGCCGGATTCCCATTCTGGAATGCGATCATCTGCCGGGGATATAAAAAACCGGAGTATGAACCGCGCCCGGCGGGACCGGGCGAACCGTAAAGGATATGTGCTATGACCGCTGAAGAATTGTTGAGCCGCAGAGACGGCAGACCGTTGAAAGTGCTCATCGTCGATGATGAAGAACACATCCGGAACGTCTTTCGCGATTTCTGCCTGTCGTCGCCGTTATTCACCGTGACCACCGCCGCCGGGGGCGAGGAGGCGATCCATATCGTGGAAAAGGACGATTTCGATCTGGTCACGATCGACCTGGTCATGCCCGAAATGTCCGGAATCGACGCCATCGAAACCATCCGACGGCAGAAGCCGCATCTTCCGGTGGTTATCATCACCGGGAACGCCACCGAACGGTTGATTTCCGAGGCCGGACGATTCGGCAGCTGCCGGGTTTTGCGGAAACCGATCGGCCTCGGACAATTTCTGGAGGAACTGGTCGATATCGCCGGGGACAAGTGTCAATAGGCTCAACTTTTGACCCGGTTTCCCGATGATATGACAGCAAGTACGACGATTACCGACAAACGAATTATGAGACAAAATATCACCATATTGGTCGTTGACGACCAGCCGGATCTGCGGGAACTGCTGGTCAAGATTCTCTCGAAAGAGGGGTATGCCGTTGATACCGCCGTCAATGGCGTTGACGCCCAGGAAAAGTTGCGGCAAAAGCCGTATCATCTGGTCTTGGCCGATGTAAAAATGCCGGGATTCAACGGATTGGACCTTGTCAAAGTCATCAAGCGGGAGTTCCCCGGCACCGGCGCCATCGTCATGACCGACTATGGCGATTCCTATACCGTCAAGGAAGCCCTCCTCATCGGCGCCGACGAATATATCACCAAGCCATTCAAAAGCTTTGAAATCAATCTGGTCATCGAACGGGCCTACTGGCGGCTCGTTTCGGCGGGCGAGGAATCCCCCAATAGATAGCTCCTGACCAGACGTGCCCTCAGGACAAACCCGAACTTTCGCAAGCAATAACCGCCCCGACCGAGAAATCTATTGAAAATCTCCCGAAACTGTGTATATTAGCGGCCGGTATCGGAGAGGTGGCCGAGTGGCCGAAGGCAGCTGCCTGCTAAGCAGTTGACCTCGAAAGGGGTCCCTGGGTTCGAATCCCAGCCTCTCCGCATATTTCATCCCCATCGTTCTCCATTCCCCTGCAGGCGTGCGGCTACGCGCTCGGAATTGCGCAAAATCGATGGCAT
>JAQVRW010000369.1 GCA_028700875.1 Candidatus Zixiibacteriota bacterium
CATAGGGTTATGCAATATAAACATTCCTCTCCTTGGACTTATGAAATGTATGTATCTGCCGATACATGGCAAAAGGGTTTGCCCAGTACTGGATATGCATGCGTAAAATTGGCTTGGCATTTCTCTCAATTTTGGCCTGTCTGGCCGCCGGGGTCGGGGCGACGAATTACTACGTTTCCCCGTCGGGCAGCGACGCCTATACCGGCCTCAGCCCGGCTGCGGCCTGGCGGTCGATCGAGCGCGGCGACGCTTTGGGCATAACGCATCCTGGCGATACCATCAATATCCTGCCCGGCACCTATACTCGCAGCACCACCATAACCTTCAACGTCTCCGGTTCCACCGAGGCGCCCATCGTCTACCGTCGGCTCGGCAAAAGTCCGGCAATCGTGAATCTGGGTTGGGCGGGAAAGCCAGCCGTCGACATAGCCGGCAGCAATATTGTTTTCCAGGGGATGACCATCACCAATGCCAACGAAGACGGCATTCGGGTTGAAGGCCACTATTGCACCGTCACCGAGTGTTATATCCATGATGTCGGCAAAGACGGGATCAATATCTGGGGCGACAACACCCGTCTGATCCGAAACATCATCTACTCTGTCGATGACCATGGCATAAAAAACGAAGATTACGCGTCCCAAACCAAAGTCTATGGAAATACCATCTATTTCAATAGCGGAAGCGGATTCAAAGGGAACACCTGGTCCTGGTCGGCTCGGATCTTCAATAATATCATCTGCAAAAATGCCAAAGGCGTCGACGCCAATTATCTGGTCACCTGCGGATACAATAACGTGTGGAGCAATGCGGGCGGCAATTATGCCGACGGATGCAGCGATTCGGCGGGGGGGATATCGACCCAACCGCGTTTTGTCGATGCCGCCAGCGGGCGTTTCGATCTGCTCAAGACCGCTTCCGAAATCAACGCCGGGTTGCCATTGGATTATCCGTACAGTCAAACCGCCCCGGAGATGGGCGCGGTCGAAAAATATACCGTGTACTATGTCCGTCCCGACGGCAATGACAACGCCTCCGGCCGGACGGTCGATCTGGCCTGGCGGACAATTGACAACGGCGACTCTCTTCTCCTCCCCGGCGACACCGCCAAAATCCTGCCCGGTACCTACGGAGATTCCGTGGTTATCGCATTTGGCGGATTGGTTGACGATCGCATCGTCTACGTGGAAGAATCCGACGGGGCGCAGGTGGCGGTTCCAAGTGCCTTTCGGCCGGTGCGACTGGCCGCCGGCTACACCGCCTGGTCTGGTATCGATGTCGCCGGAGGGGTCGATGCCAACATATACGTCTCCGGTGAACGGAACCTGATCGAACGGGCCGGCATTTCTTCATCCCAAACCTACGGCATCGCAATCGCCTCGGGCGTGCAAAACACCATCACCCGATGTACCTTCGATCATGGTCTTATAGCCGATGTCTATCTCGCGGGCGACAGCAGCGACGTTCTCAACAACACTTTCTATTCGACCTACTTCGGCCTCATGGCCGTCAGCACCTCCAAATATCATCGGATTACCAATAACGTCTTCCTGGGCGCCGCGGGGGCCAATACCGGCGTGCGCGCCACTGCCACGACGCAATTGACCTATTCCATCATATCGGGTTTCGCCACTAGTGTTCAGGCTGTTCCGCTGGGAATCGGATGCCGTCTTGAGGACCCACTCCTGGTCGATCCCGCCGCCGGCAATTTGCGATTGTCCTCGCGGTCGCCAGCCATAGACGCCGGGACCGATATCGGCTTCCCGTACTTCGGCGACGCTCCCGACATGGGTGCCTTTGAAGCCGGAATATTGACCGACCTGACGATCATTCCGTCTATCGACTCCATTCGCGCCGATACCTCCCAGCAGTTTGGCGTCGCTGCTGTCGACGACAGCGGGTATCCCGCGAATTTCGGCCATCTGACCTGGTCGCATTCATTCACCGACGGCACCATCGACAGCGCCGGGTTGTTTCTCCCCGGAAGCGTGGGAACGGGATCGATTCATATCGTGTCCGATATTGATGGTATCACCGACAGCACGGCCTCCATCATGATCGTTCCCGGCCGCCTGGCGACCCTCACGGTCACGCCGCACACGGATACCGTTTCCGCCGATTCCAGTCTACAATTCAGCGCTTCCGGGTTCGATGTCAGGGGTAACGAAGTAACCGATCTGGGACGGTTGACGTGGTCGGCGACCAACGGCATCGGGACCTTCGATTCGACCGGTTTGTTTTCCGCCGTCCGGGCGGGAAAAGGATTGGTCGAGGTCGTCAGCGATTACGGCGTCACCGGGATTTCGGACACGATCACGGTCATTCCCGGCGCCATGACCCATATCGACGTTCTGCCCTCGGAGAATATCGTCCAGCAACTTTCGAGCTATCAATATGCCGCCTTTGGATATGATTCGGATTCCAACCTTGTCGGAGACTACACCAATTCGGCCACTTGGACGACCACCGATACGACCGGGTCGATTACCTCTGGTGGGTTGTTCACCGCCGGTTACGTTTCCGGAGATTATTACATAAAAGGCAGCGTCGGCGGCCTGTCTGATTCGGGCGCGGTGAGCGTGACAATCGGAACCGGACTCGAACACATCCATGTCGAACGACTCGACGGGACTTTGTTCAACGACACCATCCTGACCACGGATAACGACAATACCCGTCTTTATGCCCGTGGATACACTGTTGACGGCGCCTTGATCGGCGATGTCGTCGTCGCGTGGTCGGTCGGCGGAAGCGATTCCATCGGCGTCGTGGATCCCGCCTCCGGAACATGGTGCCAGTTGGCCTTGCAACGACCGGGGACGGGAATCATCGTCGCGACCGCCCCCTATGGCCGGGTGGACTCCACGGGGACCATCACCTGCCATCCGGGGATCGCGAACCAACTAATCATTACTCCCCCTGCCGATACCGTTTCGGCCGACGATACCACCCGGTTTTCCTGTCAGTCAATCGATGCCGACGGCAATTTGACTAATCCCGTGCTGATCCCGACGTGGGCCGTTCGCGGTAATATCGGTGATATTACCAGCGGCGGGTTGTTCACGCCGAGCAACGTGGGAAGCGGAAAAGTGATCTGTTCCGCCGCAAGCCTGGCCGATACCGCCGACCCGGTCGTGGTGACGGCGGGAGCATTGTTCCGCATTTCCGTTCATCCGGACTCGGCGGTCATTGCGGCGGATTCCGCCCTAGCGTTTTCCGCTGTCGGGTACGACCAAAACGACAATATATGTTCGCCGGGAGGACTCCTCTGGTCCATCATCGATTCCATCGGGACGATTGATGCCGCAGGGATATTCCGTCCGACGGCGCTTGGAGTCACCCGGGTTGTCGCTGTTTCTGATCTCGGCCCGATCGATACCAGCGCATACTTGCAGGTAACCCCCGGTCGCCTGGTGGAGTTGATCATCTCTCCCGATTCGGTTGAGGTCACCGCCGATGACAGGATAGTCTTCTCAGCCGTCGGAATCGATTATATGGGGAATCCAGCGACGGTCGGAAACCTCGC
>JAQVRW010000370.1 GCA_028700875.1 Candidatus Zixiibacteriota bacterium
ATATGAACCTCTCTACGACTATGGGAAACTTTCTCGAAGGGGCATAACCCTTCTGCACCAGGATCCATATAACCAGTATAATAAGGCTATTCCGGATAGTACCTGGCCTGCGGGCCCGTTAAGTCGCGGCCCTGACTTGAATTGGCGGGATACTTTCCCGGCAGTGCAGCTTTATGGTAATGACGTGGAGGATTTGAACGACGACAGCCTCCTATCAGGTCGAGAGTATTTATGTACGGTGACTGGTCAGAATTGGGATTCCTGCAACAGCGTCCCCGCGTCGCAAGATTTCATTGCTCAGACGACTTTGGCGGCTTCCTATGGACTAACACAGGTGATGTGGCCCACGGCATATCAACCCATGGGGTGGCCAGGAGAGTACGAACACCGCAACCCTTATCTATTATTTTATCCCGAAGTAAGCTTGGATATCGGAGCAGCCTATCTGCGTAGGAATTATGAGCGATCCGATTCGACGAGTTGGCTTGGGAAGTGGCGTTACGCCTTGTTAAGGTATAATGGCGGAGATGACCCAAACTATGATGATGATGTGCTGAACCTAGCTAACCAATATCCGCCAATGGATTAGGAGGCATGTACTATGATTTGCCTGGTGATTGTTTTATGCATTTTAGGTGCAGGTACTGCGACTGCCGGCGGGAATAGTACCGTAGATTATTCCCAATTACATTTCGAAAGCAAGGTAAATGCCGCTGTAAAGGCATTTGCGCCGCCCGAATTCGAAAGCCATTGCCTGGATTGGCCATTGACTCCCGATATGGTGGCAACGCAGATCGCAGCGCGTTACTATAGAAAGAACGACCAAGATACGTTGGATAATGAGCTTCTTGTCTTTTACGCCAGTTACAAAACCGGTTATTTGAGAATCCTTCGACCGGGGATAAACCAAGACAATTGGGTCTTGGTTGCCCAAACTGATTCCATATTTGGAGAGGCACAACCGGTCATAGAATGCGTCGATATCGATTGTGACGGCGCAAACGAGATTGTTTTGGAAGCAATCGCGGGCGCTAACAGTTTTTGCACGTTTGGAATTGTCAAGTTGGCCGACGACGGGAACCTAAACATCTTGACTCGGTTTCACCCTGACAATGTCATTCGGGGACGTTACGTTGACATCGACAGCACAAATAACGTATGCCCGCGGGTGATCAAGGTTCTTATAGATGGCCCTGTCAAGTATCACCCTGATTCGGTCAGAACCTTCCAATTCGATGCGGCCAAGCAATCGTATCGCCTCGAATCGGTTCAAGCACTGCCGAAACAGGAGAGATAAATGGCCAATCCATCTCGGCGAGGATAAAGATATGCGTACACGGTTTGTCGCAATTGTCGCTCTCATTCTGCTTGCATTTGTATCATGTGTGGCTGCAGGAGGGCCAGCGAATTACCCGTCTGGCCAGGAAGCAATCGAAGCGGCCGCGAGTAAGGCAATGGCCGCGGCGTTGGCTTATGCCGGATTTGACAAGTTGAAGGATTCGGCGGGTATTCTAATAAGTCCGCCCGAACTCATCGCACTTGAAGATGAAACAACACCATTTATCTCCGGGATGATTGCGGGTGAAAAAGTCTGGCGGGTTACCATGCGCCAGGTACCGATCACTTGCGGGTTGGTGCAGAAATATCGTGACTTTAACGTCTATCTCGACTCTTCCACTTACCGCCTTGTGTTCGTCTATTCAGCTTCGATCGATGCCGGAACTGCTGATACCTTGCCGGAACTCCCAGCGGCAACTTATGAAACCCGATTGCAAGGCGATTCGAACCGCTTCGGCGGATTCCCTGACCAACCACCTGCGTGGGGTTTGGTCCAGGTTCTATGTTCCTGTTTCGATAATCCATTCAATGCCCGAGTTATTAAAGCCATATATCTTGACTTCGCAGCATATGCTGATCAACCGCAACAAACCTGGATGGTAATTTTGCGAGGATTGGACCCGCCGCCGATATGCGCCGGGCCTGTAGAAGGGAATGTGCCCGTCAGTGAAAGAAACATGAGTTGGAACATCATTGACGCAAACACCGGCAAGCTTCGCTACATGATGTCGTCGCCGATAAAGGTCACAAGGCTGAAAAAGGAATGACGCATAGCCTATGATCAAATCTATAGAAACGATATAGGCGGCCTATTTTGAATCGCATTCGAAATATCCACTGGGCCTTTCGCGGATCGGAGGGAAGGAAATAGGAAGTACTGAGTAAATTCGTTCGGCGCCAAATAAAGAATTCATGCTTGCGGATCGACTATCACGACTCCATAGCCGTCGACTATCTGCCGTTCCACCTGTACCAACCGGTTACGGTCACGCCCCGCCCGATGCAGTTGGTCTCCGCCAGCCATAACGCCGCCGGCGACGTGACCGCCATGATCGCCAACGACCGGGGGCCGGAGGTGGTGGTCAAGCGCGGAGAGAGCCTCGATCTGGTCTTCCAGGGGAGTCCGCCTCCGGCCGGGTACAAGCAAATGGTTCTTTTCGCCTCGCAGGGACGGTATGAGAAGACGTCCGATTTCGACGCCCGGTCGCATGGGATCGCGTTTGACCAGAACTATCCCAACCCGTTCAACCCCAATACTTCGTTCCGGTACTTTTTGCCGGAGGCGCGGAAGGTGACGCTGGAGGTCTATAACGTGTTGGGGCAGAAGGTGGTCGTGCTGACCGACGGTCTTCAGACGGCCGGTGAGCACGTGGTCAACTGGGACAGCCGGGATGGGCATGGCGACGCCGTGGCCAGCGGGATTTATTTCGCCCGTTTCACCGCCGGCGACTTCACCGCCACCAAAAAACTCGAGGTGCTGAAATGAGGAAGGATAAGAAACAATTGAATTTGCCGAAGTTCTGTATTTGGGTCGTAGTCTTTTCATGTATCGGACTTGGGTGCAAACCAACACCTCCCGATGTAACTGGCAAGTCGCGATATTATGCCACCTGCCAGCATCTTCTGGATAACGCAACAGGCGCTAGTGCGACCATTCTAACCAGATATGGACGGCTTTATGGCGGCGATACGGCGACTACCGAAACGGCCTGCTGGACATACTGCGGGGTTGGCAAGGTAGTTGACGGTTATGATAAATGGGGACAAATCGGATTTGCCTTATACCGGCCTCAAGATAGCGCTATCTCATTGCCTGCGTTCTGCTTTGAGATAATGGGTGATACATGGCAACAGTGGTACAGCTTTAATCAGGGGTACGGACCGCCAATGGAAGGTAGCACGCACTCATATTCATGTATTTTGGACACGACTGATGGGACATGGGGATTCCTATATGATGGCTATTTTTACAATTCTGGATTTTCAAGTAATGAGATATGGAGGCAGCCCGGAAGTGTCATAGTATGGTCGGGTGAAATAAGCAATTTCGAAAACGATATGGCCGGAACAGCAGATTCGCCTTGCCGTTTCACCAATCTGTGCTATGCGACAAACGGCGATACTCTCATAGTGGCCCATTACGGATCTTCTGATTATGTTGATAGTGATGATC
>JAQVRW010000036.1 GCA_028700875.1 Candidatus Zixiibacteriota bacterium
CGCGGCCACCAAACGCGGCGGCGGCGGTCCTCCCCGGAAGATATAACTGATCCAAAAGACGGCGTCACCCACGTTGACTTTTGCGTCATCGTTGGCGTCGCCGCAGACATAGTCGCAGACGTCGCCGACGCCGTTCCCGTTGCTGTCTTCCTGGCCGGGATTGGATACGGCCGGGCAGTTGTCGCAAACGTCGCCGACACCGTCGCTATCGCCGTCTGCCTGATCGGGATTGGCGACAAATTCGCAGTTATCGCAAACGTCACCCAGACCATCGAGGTCGCCATCCAGTTGATCCGTGTTGGCCACGGACGGGCAATTGTCTTCGAAATCAGGCACGCCGTCCTCATCGGTGTCCGGAGCGACCGAATTCGAGGAAAAATGTATGTAGGTCGTCGTATCCGGGGTTCCGGAGACTCGATACTCCCACGCCAGCTTGGCCGCGGCCTCGGCGATATCGGAGGCGCGGTATTCCGGAACGATCACATCGTCGCCGGTGCCGAATTTTACCGGCGTCCGCCAGGTCGCACCGGCGTCATAGGACACGCTCTGATACAAGGTGTCCGCCCTGTAGAACGTGCACACGAACGTGGTCCCGGTGACATGGGCCACCTTGGGGAACCGTTCGCTGTCGGTTGTCGCGATAACGACGCTTTGGTTGATTGTTTCCAGGCTGGAATCGGCGGAGTACCAACAGGTGATATCGCGATCCGTGCCCAGGTTTTCGTCCCAATATTCGGTCACGATCACCAGGTGACTGTCATATGCCGCGACCGAGGGGTATTGAACGTGCTGAAGGCTGTCGCCGGCGTAAAAGGCATAGCCATTGGATGCCGGGTGCGGTAGAGTCGCCATGAAATCCTGCCGGATGAACAGCGACCAGGTTACCAGATCGGCGTCGAGATAATCATAAACCGCATACGATTTTTGAGTCACCGGATCGATATCGATGTCCGTCGTAGCACAATTGTCGAGATAATACCAGCTGATCTGCGCGCTACCGGCTTCCGTGCTCGGGTAGGAGATAAACGGACCGTCGGTCACGCCGCTGCCATAGGTGGTACTGGACACCATCGACAGAATCCCCCATTGCCAGGCGGCCAAACCGTCATCGGCGGCAAGCGCGGTCATTCTGGTGTTTTTCCAACCGTTGGTGTTAAAGGCCCAGGACATGAGTGACCAGTTCGTCGAGGCCAGGACATTGTCGATCTCGACGATATAGGTCCGTCCGCCGTCATAGACGGTCGAATCGGGGACTAACGTGCCATAAAAGAAGCTGCCATCCCCCCAGGAATCGAGGGACGGGTATTTGCACTTGAGATTCCACGCTGCGACCGCAGGGAACGTGGCGCCGTCATCACCCGAACCGGCCCATAAAAGATAATTGTCGGTGCTGTCGTTGCTGAATCTGTAATCGTTTTGGTACGCCAAAACCATCGAGCCGTTGCCAGCATCGGCGATGGCCGGGTGAGTAAAGGTGGAATCGGTCACGGTCGTGACCGTTACGGCCGTACACTCCATGGTATAAATGCCATAGCCCGGGGCGACTATATCATCGCCATCGATGACGATATAATAGGTTATCCCGGCTTCCATCGGCACTTCGTACAACGCGGCTCGCGGCGGTGTACCGCAGATGGCGGAAAGGCGGTTGCATACCACCACGGTGTCGGCATTGGTCTGATACACCCACAAGCGGGTCCAATACTCTGAACTGCAAGTGACGATGTCCACCAATTCATCCTGTAGAGGGGTATAGGAATACACTACATCGGGCAGCGCCTTCACTTCCCCGTCGCAGGTCTCCTGGTAGTCGTCCGCCTTGCCTTCGGTAGTGCCGGTATCCGTATACGGCATCGACGATATCACCGTCGCGGTGGCGATATCCTCGCCCCCGTCACGATACATATCCTGGGCCGATCGCATGGCGCTGACGGCCCGGTTCTGGGCGATAACTTCACCTTGGGCGGTAATGTTTTCCGAGGCTTCGACCAGCTTCTTCGCGTACGGTGTCGCCAAAGTAAGAGTTTTGGCTTTGAGTGTCTGGTCGGCGGTTGGGGTGGTTGAGGACTTCGTGGCAATGCTGCTGATCGGGGTCGCAATAGCCGTGGCGGCAAAAGCCGCCATGACGACCGCGGCGATCATTCCGATCATCAACTTTCTGACACTATTCATGACTTCCTCCAGCTGTGTTGATGGTGTTTCCTGTAACCTTCTCCCGTGGATCCCGGGTCCGATGATGCGCGGCGAGGAATCGTAGCGCCGAGGGACCAAAATGTCGGAACCTTATATTCCAGTCGCTGTGGCATCATCATGAAATCACCCCGGCGAAAATCCATTTCGCGGCCTCGCCGGCAGGTATAGGCACATTATCGGCAGAATCCGGCGGGGCCACCATATAGAACGGGAAAAGAACCTTCGTGCCGCCATGACCCAACGGTCCAGTTTTGCGTCACTATATCAGTACGAAAACTTGCCGGCGGTGAGGTTACGAGGGCAAGACTCTTATAGCTCTATTTACAAGATACTCTTTCGGCCTCTTGTGTCAAGCGATCTTAAGACCGGGCGCAAAATTAACCGGTCATCCCCCTGGGCCGATGGCCGCGCCAAACCCGGTTGGGAGCGATTATATTACTTATTAATAACGAAAAGAGTGATCAAAAGTTGCACAAAGGTTTACGCCGGGACCCCGCGGTCCCGGCGTGACAGGAATAATTCCGGACATACTTTGTCCGGTTACTGCACCCCGGTCATCCACGGGTTTTGACATAATGCCCGGGCGGAGCCTTCTCAGGGGAACGGTTGTCATCATGACAGGTGGAACAATCCGGTTTGACGTCGTACCGCTTGTCGCGATGGCAATCGCCGCAATCGACCTCCGCATGCGTTTTATCCAGTTGCAGGCCGGTGACGGCGTGCTGGAAGTTCTGCGGGTTCCATGATCCATGACAAGCGACGCAATCGGCCCGAAGGCGGGATATCCGCTTGCCGGTCGGATGACATCCGCGACATTCCAGTTTGACGTGGTACTGGTTGAGCGGCCAACCGGTGGAGCCGTGGGCGAACGCCGGCTTTTCCCTGGAATCGTGACAGGTCTCGCAACTGTTGGAGGCATGACATCCGGAACAGACGGCATGCACCTCGGCCTCGGACTTGGCCGCCCGGACCGGCTTTTCGATATCATGACAACCGCTGCAATTTTCCTTCGTATGGCAGTCGACGCAGCGGAGGTTGAACAGTTCGGTGTGATCCTTGTGGAAAAAGGTGACGACCGGTTTTCCCTTGTATGAGGTATAGTAAACCTTCTTCTCCGGTTCCACCAGCCGGACATGAGAGATGCCGACGATATCCGTACTGTCTATGGTCGTTCCGGAGGAGGTGCTCTTCCCTTCCAGAGGCATATGGCAGATCCGGCAATCGGTGTCGTGACTCCATTCGCGATGACAGGAGATGCATTGCCGATGGAAGGCGCCTTTCAGTCCCGGCTGACCCAGATTGGCGGACTGTCCCTCCTTCCCGTGGCACTCGCTGCAGGGAGAGATATGCCCTTCGGGGCTGTAATGGTGACAGGTGGTGCAACCCTGATTCATTCCAGCCATCTCGGCGTGAAGCTTATGGTTGAAATGGACGGCGCCGTATTGATTGACCAGTTTGTTCAGGATGAGCACCTTCGGGGCTTCCGACAGATCGTGCCGGCCGGCGACGTTGACCTGGGACATCCGGGGACAGTTGGTCAGGCAGGGATTCTGGGCCGTCGGTGTCTCACAGGAATGGCACTGACTGCAGTTGACTTTGGGCATTTCTCTGGCCGACAAGTCGGCGGTCGGGCCGAACGCGACGGCCAAGCCGATGACGATAGTGATGACGGCTGATATCCCGAAGATGTTGTCTTTCCTCTTCATCACAGCTCCTTCAGGCCCCGGCCAGGGCTTTATTTTTGTTCTCCACCACCATCGGCCGCACCCCGGCCGGCAAGGCGATAACCGGGAAAATCATGACGGCGGCCCGATACGCCAGAACCAGAAGCGCGATAAGACCGGCGGTCAGGGCGATCTCGAACGGCGAGGGGAAATAGGTTTTGGTGGCATAAAGCGGTGTGTAGGCGACTAAAAAGACATTGATCCGGTTCAACGCGACGCCGCCGATCACCAGCGCGGCGGCCGTAAATAACCAGCCGACGGACCCGCGGGCTTTGGGAATCATAAGGATAATCAGCGGCAGGAGGACGCCGCCGCCGAGCTCCAGGAAGTACATCAACGACGCCGGGGAGCCGTCGAACAGGTATACCCATGCGCCGCGAAGAATCAAATCGATAATCTTGACGGAGAGGTAAAGCCCGAGAATAACGGGAATGAACCGGGCCAAACCAGACAGAATATCCAGTTCTGGTTTCAGCTTGAACGACCGCGAGGCCAGAATCGATTCGAAAATGACCATGGGAAATCCGACCGCGATGGCCGACAGGAGAAACAACAACGGCGACATCGGCGTGTACCACAAGGGATGCATTTTTGTCGGCGCGATGACCATCAGGGTGCCCAAGGACGATTGATGGAGGCAGGAGAGGACCACTCCGGCGATGATGAACAGTGACATGACGCGGCCAAGGGTCTTGTCCGCCAGGGTGATGGCCCACTCGATCAAACGGTCAAACACGGACAGCCGCCCCAGAAGATGGACCCGGCCTTTGAACCGTTCGGTGGCGATCGGGACGAATTCGATATAGAGGACGGTCAGATAGATCATGACGCAGATGCCGACCTCGAACAGCACCGAGTTTCCCTGCCACATGAACGGGATCATCGGGTGCCAGACATTGTAGTAACGCCCCAGGTCGGCCAGAAGCCCGATCACGACGAAGGTGTATCCCAGCAAAGCGGTCAACAGCGCCGGACGCACCACCGGATGGTATTTTTCCTGATGAAAGATGTGAACCAGCGCGGCGGTCGTGAATCCGCCGGCGGCCAAAGCCACGCCGCAGGCGACGTCGATGGCGATCCAGAGGCCCCACGGATACTGATTGTCGAGGTTGGTGACCATTCCCAAACCGGCGATCAGCCGGAAAATATAGACGGCGATTCCGATTCCGGCGATGGCCGCCAGAATCCTGGTACCGGTGGTAAAGAAGGGCGCCTGGACCGGCGCCGCAACGTCATGCGCCATTGTCGTCCTCCTTCTTATCCTGGTCGCCGGTTTTCATGGATATCATGGACAACCCCAGAATTCCATACAGCAAGACCGGCGGGACAAACCACCGGAAGACGCCGTGTTGAATGGTTTCGGTGATTTCCGGAATTGGCCGGGAATTCAATGCCGGCAGTTCGGTTTTGGTGAAATCCACGGGAGAGAGATACATCCAGCTGGTACCGCCGGCCTCGTTCTCCCCGTAGACATGATCCACATACCGGTCCGGGAACTGCCGAATCCGGCTGTAGGCCAGCATCACCAGGTCCCGCCGTTTCCCGAAGGTCAACGCCTCGTTGGGGCAGATCTCGACGCAGGCCGGTTTCTTTCCTTCCCCCAGACGTTCGGCGCAGAATGTGCATTTGCGCACCCGAGGAGTCAACGGGTCGGAATACTCATACGCCGGAATCTGGAACGGACAGGCGACCATGCAGTAACGGCACCCCATGCATTTCCAGGAGTCATATGTCACCGGCCCCTCGGGCGTCTTGCGCAACGCGCCCACCAGACAGGCCGAAACGCAGGCCGGTTTGAAACAATGCATGCACTGGATTTTCATGTACGACGGTTCCCCGTCGGAGCGGCGGCCGTCGAAAGCGTTGACGACCGTGAAGGCGTCATCGACCGGCCGGCGTTGTTTCCGGCAAACCGACTTATCCTCGAAAGCCTTGCTGTCCCTGGATGATAATGCGTTGGCCTGATTACAGGCCCACTCGCATTTCCGGCACCCGATACAGACGGTCGTGTCCACGAGAACTCCCAGGGCATCGTCGTTTGAGGCCATACCCTGAGTGTCCCCGGCCGCCGCCGTACCGGACAGAAGCAGAACGCCGCCGGCGCCTGCCAGTTTTAGGATGTCCCGGCGTTTCAATAAGCCCACCTTGTTTCTGTCAATAAGCTCGGTTGTGGAAGCCCAACCCTATTGTGAATCTTTTCACAAACCATCATACAACCTTCTTTGGGTCCGCCATCCAGAAAAGAATACGCGGCAAACCCGACAGTTAATATCGGGTTTTCTAACAAATTGTCAAGTGGAAGGTTCCGTCAAACAAAATTATTCCAGGCATTGCCCCAGCAACCATAAATCGACAAAAGCTGTTGCAAGACATGGAGTTTGTGTGCGTTCACTTACGGTATATATTCCCGAAGGTGCCGCACGCAGAATTTATGATTTCGGAGAAATTGCAGATACCTTTTTGTCGGCCCCCTCTTCCCTACGATAAGGCTATAGCCCAAAAAGACGGATCATTGGATATCGATCGTATTCTCCACTAACAAAAGGCCGGGGAAAACTCCCCGGCCTTGAGATCAAATCCATCCAATGACCCTGTCTACGGGCAACAGGGAGGCGGGCCGCCCCTGAAGATATAACTGACCAGGTACACGGCATCGCCAATGTTGACCTTCCCGTCGCAATTAGCGTCACCGGCCCCCAGTGGAGCGGGTATCGGACCGCTCCGGAAGATATAGCTGACGAGATACACCGCATCGCCGATGTTGATCTTTCCATCGCCATTGGCATCGCCGCAAAGAAAATCGCAAGCGTCGCCAATGCCATCCCCGTTCGAATCGGCTTGCGTGGGATTGAAAATGGGCGGGCAGTTGTCGGGCGGACAGGTGTTGAGCGGGAACATGGGGTCGCCGTAGCCGTCGTTGTCGGTATCGGTGCATAGATCGCAGAGGTCGCCCTGGCCGTCATTATCGGCATCCGCCTGATCAGGGTTGGCTGTCGTCAGGCAGTTGTCGCAGGCGTCGCCGACACCGTCGGTGTCGGAATCGGCCTGATCGGGATTGGCCGTCGCCGGACAGTTATCCTGCGGGCAGGTATTGGCCGAATATCCCGGATTGCCGAACCCGTCGCCATCGATATCGGTACACAAGTCACAGGCATCGCCGAGGCCATCGCCGTCGGCATCCGCCTGAGTCGGATTGGCGACCGCCGGGCAGTTATCGCAGCCATCGGGGACACCGTCGAGGTCGGCATCAATATGATCGTCGTATCCCGGACAGATGTCGCACAGGTCGCCGACACCGTCGCCATCGGTGTCGACCTGGTCAGAGTTGGCGACAGTCGGGCAGTTGTCTTCGCAGTCGCAGACGTTGTCGGCGTCGGTATCGAGACAACCGAGGGCCGCGACATGCAGAAGAGTATCACTCCCCGCGCCGTATTGCCATATAGTCATCTTCCCGGCATCGGAAATATCGTTGACTCGGTAACCATCAGGTACGACTTCCCCGATTTCGCTTACCGGCGAGACTTCGCTCCAACTCGCACCGCCATCACAAGTGACGGCCGTCCAGAGGCGGTCGTTTTTCAGGAAGGTACAGACGAATTTATTGTCGGCAAGATGCGCCAATCTCGGCCGGCTTTCGCGGTCGGCGCTTGCGGCGACCGCGCTGATATAGTGCAGACTGTCGACGTCGCCCGACGACGTGTTCCAACAGAGAATATCGGTGGTGAGGCTATCGGTGCCGGAATAGACCTCGGCCACAATCACGACCGTCCCGCTATTGGCGGCGATGGCCGGATACCGGATCTGCTGGGTGGTGCTCTCGAACCGCAGGACGGCGGCATTGGTCGGAAGGTCCCAGTCGTTCTGGAAATCCTGACGGACGAACAACTGCCATTGACTATCCGGCGCATTCCAGCGGTCATAGACGGCATAGGTCTTCGAAGTCGCCGGGTCGATATCGGCCGCGGTGGTGCGGCAGTCGGGGAAATTGGGATACCAGCTTAGTTGCATCAACCCCGCCTGGCTCATCTGGCTGAAAATGTGGGGCGCATCGGCAATAGACGTATCGGCGTCGGTATAGTTCATGACCAGCGAAATGAGGCCCCAATTCCAGGACTGCTGATGATTGTCGGCGGCGATATCACACATCCGCATGTCATGCCAACCGGCCAGGCTGTAATCCCCCCACCAGCCGCTCCAGGTATCGGGGTCGAGAGCATCGACGAATTCAAAAAGCAAGACTCCGGCGCCGCTATAGAAGCTGGTCGGAGGCACATAGGTGCCGACAAACGTCCTGCCGCCTCCCCAATAGTCGATCGACGGATACGAACCGCCGTAGAGGTCAAAGGCGCAACACTGGCTCCAGGTGGACGCGGTGTCCTGGGAATATTGCCAATAGATCGTGCTGGGGCCGAGGCCATTGCTGTAATACTCGTATCCCCGAAGTAATGTCCCGTCGCTGGAGCCTCCCATAGCAGGGTGACGGAACCATTCGGTGGCGGCTTTTTCGGCCGGGCTCCCCGGTACGGAAACCGAGCCCTTCGCGCCAAATGGATTCGCCTCGCGGGTCCATCGTTCCGCCCGAAGTGATAACCGTTGCGGTGATTCGGTGACCGGGATGACCGTGCTCGTATACGAAACGCCGCCGTCCGGCGACGTGCTCGCGAGGGAATTCCCGACGACGGAATTGCCGGGTACCGTCATCGCCAGGATCAATGCCGCCGCGACGATATTTCTTCGGCTGATGATCGCAAAACTGTTCATAGGACCGCCCTTCTGCCCTGCAGGTCGTGATGAATAAAACACACGCACCCCCCGCGCGTGAACGCGTTCCGAGGCCGACCGGATCATTGGAATGATTTCGAATGCGGTCACACCTACCGATATAATAGGACATGCCGTGGGTTGGGTCAACCGGTATTTGACGGGATCGTGCCTGCGGGGAATATATGGGCAGAGATGGATGATAATAAATACCCCCTTGGCTTTCGGCCAAGGGGGAAGAGAAACTTAGTGATTGTTGTGTAAGGCAGCTTTCCTTGTCGCTACAAGCGGCGGGAACACTCTCCATAGTTCCCTCGAAGCCTACCTTACATTATAAATATCGAACCCTTTCTGATATTTGTCAAGTAAAATATTGAAAGGGGAGCAACATTTATCGCATGTGATGCATCCATTCTCATATTTTCCTATCGAAATATATCTGTCAATCAGCCACGGACCAATCTCTCACACCCATATCGGAATTGAAGCCATGACCGGCGGATAAAACCCGCCGGAACGAATCTGCTGTGGGACTCCCGCCGAATCAGCGAGCCGGCCGGGTATCATCAGCGGCCGCAACCGCCAACAATTCAATTACTTGACGTACGTTATACCCGGCGCGTTCGGCGGCATCAAAAATACGGCGGGACGCATTACCGGCAGCTTTGAATGATGCGACTTCGCTCTTCTCTGCTGCTTGGCTTTGGATGAAGGCCGCTGAAATAATGATGCCCATCAATCGTTCCAGCTGTTCTTTGCTCAGCCAGAGGACATCATTGTAGAGATTGATTTGAAGGAATTCCTTGGCCGCATCATCGCGGAACAGGTCGGCTGTCTTTTCGCTGAGGCTCTTGTCGGCGGATGCGAACAACAAATCATCATGACCGGCCAGAATCGCCGTGGCGAGAGCGTCGTTGCGGATGAGAGAATCATCCCGGCCGAATTCGCGGAAGGCATCGGCGGTCGCATTGATCAGCATCCATTCGTCGATCAATCGCCGGTTTTCGGCGCCAATTGACGCCGTATCGACTTCCTTGTTCAAACATCCCAGGTGACGAAGGATAGTCCCGACGGTTAGAATATGCCTGATGTCGTCTTTCGGCGAGCCCTCGATGGCGGCCAGAGAATCGGCGGCATCTTTCTTGAGGAGCGCATCAAGCTCACGGGAGATATCGGCCATGACGGCATCCGGTTTGGTGTCGGAATGGATGAATGCCCGCGAGGATTCCAGGAAACGAACTACGTTATCATCAAACTGTTTCCGTTCCGCTGTTTTGCCCGTGATAAGTCCCCGCAGCATATCGCCATTGACCGCCGCGCGGAACGGCCCGCGCACCGGCTCCAGCTTCATCTCCTGGTAGGCCAGCGCCAGACTGGGAACGCCGACGCCGTTCAGCCGCCGTTGCAACTCCCACCAGGAACCGTCGGTGTCGTGGATTTCCCGAAAATCGAGAAACGCCTGAAATTGGTAGGCATAGAGCTGGGCGTGCAATCCCTCCTGCGCCATTTGCCGCCCGCCGCGGAGGTATTCCTGGCCGCTGCGAAATTCCCGCATGGAATACAGCACGTTCTCGGCGGTGTTCAAGGCCAGCGCCTCTCCCAACGACTTGCGCGTCAGGAACTTGTCCTCGCCGACCCCGACGTTGATCGGGGTCGAGGAATGAATATGGCCGCTGGTGGTGTTGTAGGCGTTGTTATACAGAATGACCGCGCGTTCATCGCCGGCGCGATTGGAATAGGCGAACACGTTTTCATCGACCCACCCGCCGGGCGTGAAGAAATCATAGAAGGCGAAATTGGCCGCGCCGCTGAACAGTTTGCGGCGGCGCATCAGCGGGAAAATCTCGCGTTCATGACGGCGGACCATCTCTTCGTCGACCATCTCGTCCCAATAGGCCTTGCGATACTCCATGCCGTACTTTTCGGTGAACCCCTCGATCTGCCCGTGGCCGAACATCGGCAACCCCGGCATGGTGACCAGCATCATGGCCACGCCGAAATATTTGTCCCCCCGCCCGAACTGCTCCACGGCCGTACGCTCATCGGGGTTGTTCATGAAGTTGACGAACCGTTTGATCACTTCCGGGCTGAATTCGAGGACGTTCTTGACCGTCGTGCGGTACTTGCCGTTGTCCTCCATCTTGAGCATATTCATGAAGGCGCTGTTGTAGACGCGGTGCATCCCTAAGGTGCGGACGAAATACCCCTCCATCAGCCAGAACGCCTCGGCGATAAGCAGGGTGTCGGGAACCTCGGCGGCCACGCGGTCGACGACCTCGCGCCAGAATTCCTTGGGAAAGGCGGCATCGAAGGCGGCCTTGCTCATACCGCGCTCGGCGCGCGAGGGAATCGCCCCGCCATCGCCCGGCTTGGGATACCAGAGCCGTTGAAAATGACGTTTGGCCAGCGTCATGGCCGCATCGAACCGGATGATCGAGAACTTGCGGGCCACGTGCAAGATGGTCTGAATCACCGCCTCGCGCACCTCGGGAAGCAGAAAATTCAACTGGGCGGTGTCGTTCCAGGGCATGCTGGTGCCGTCGTTGCCGTGATATATATATGTGACCGCGCCAGTCCATCGATCCACCCGTTTGAAGGTGACGGCGGCATCGCGATGGGTCCAGTACCCGTCCTCGATTTGAATGCCGACCCGCTCATCCCGGGACAAATCTGCCCCGGTGAATTGGTAGACGGGAAACGGCGGATAATCGGATTGCATGAACCAGCCGGGATGTTCGATGACCCAGCGGGAATAGATACCCATATGGTTGGGAACCATGTCGCTGGCCAGACGGATACCCCGCCGCCAGGCCCGTTCGCGCAGGTTCTGGTAGGCCTCTTCCCCGCCCAGGTCGGCGGCGATGACGTAATCATACAGGGAATAGGCGGATGATTCCGCCTCGGGATTCCCCATCATCTGCTTGATGGTCTTGGAGGCGGGTGACCGTTCCCAGACACCGATCAGCCAGAGGCCGGTGAACCCCCAACGGTTGAGGCGATCCAGTTCCTCATCGGGCACGTCGCTGAGAAAGCGAATATGACGGCTGTACCGTTTCGATAGTTGATCCAACCAGACATAGATCGACTTGGCGATCAGGACGACGTTCGACATCCAGTCGGCATCGGGGCTGAAACAAGCCGGCTCGTGGTATCCGGCGTCTAGGCCGTATTCGTCGCGGACAAAATCCATGACCCGGCTCGGCCCGGGCCCCAAGCCACGCAACAGGAATTCCTCTTTCAGGATATCCGAAGCCAGAAGCAACTGTTCCAGAAGATCCTGGGGCAAGAAAGCGGCCCAATGCTTCTTGATATATTCCAACTGGCCTTCGAGGGAATCGGGGGCAGCCTCGATCGGCGCCCGCAGGCATTGGAACAGAGTTAACCCCAAGGGGGCAAATGCCGGTTGACGGCTGAAGAATTCCTCGAGCGCATTCACCAACGGCACATAGGGGGATTGCCGTTTCAGGTCGCGATCATCGAACAAAGGCTGGAACGGCCGAAAGGCGGGGTTGGCCATCGCGAAATAAAGCAGGACGATCTCGGAGGCGGCGGTTTCCCGGTTTTCGGTCGCGGCCGGACGGTCTTCCAAATAGTCCTTTTCGCTTTGCCCGTCGACGACAACCGTCTTAGGCGGGAATAACCCCACGAACGATCCGATCGGCTTTTCGGTAATGGCCCGGCCGGATTTGCCCGCCACGGCATCCAGGCCTTTGCTCATCACTCCGGGAATCTGCTCGTGGCAATACACGGTGGCCACATAGCGAAGGATATCGACGATGACCCCGACCGTAATCAACTGGCCGGGTTGGATCGGTTCGAAATCGCGGGCGGTATGGAAACGGCGCAGATTGAACCGGTCGGCCAGGTTTCTCGCGGCATAGGTTACCGGTATCTTCCGACCGTCGGCGGTCGGCCGCGCCAGCGACTGGATATCCAATATTTCCCAGGCCTGCCGCGACAGGTGGAAGCCGAATGGGAAATATTTATGCAGGACTCGTTCTATGGTTCGATTCGCCATCATAATCGCATATATCGACAATCATTCGGTTGCCGTCTCCGCAAGAAAGGTAGACTTTCTTAGAGCGACTGACAAGGTTTTTTTCGGCCATCCCGATGTCGCCTGATTCGACCCGGCCTGCCTCATGAGCATATTTACACATGGTTCCGGAGCAAAAGTTCCTTTGGATGGGGATTCAGGTAGGTCTGGCCGGCAATATAGGGGACATCATGTTTGGTCAGGTATAACTTCACCAGCGTCAGAGGCACAACCAACGGCGTCAATCCCCGGCGATAGTCGTCGCAGACGTCGAGAACATACTTCTTGTCTTCCGGAGCCAGATGATCCTTGAGATATCCCAGGATATGCAACAGCACGTTGTGGTTTTTCTGCGGGGTCGCCCTGACCGCCATCGCCTCCATGAATAAGGCGCTGTACTCCTCCCGGAACTCCGAGGGCGGGTATTTCTTGATTTCGGCCACCAGACGACCCAGGATGGTGTAATGATTCGGACTGTGCGACAGAATCAGATACTTGTTGGCGGCATGGAAGGCGACCACCTCCCCCCGCCGAAATGGCCCCGTCCACAAAGATCTCAGGCAATGGCAGGCGAAAACCCGTTCGATGAAGTTTTCCCGGAGACGGGCGTCATTGAGCCTTCCTTCCTCTTCGACCGGTAGATATGGATAGCGGGGCAGCAGGGCCTTGGCGTATAACCCAACCGCGGTCTTTTCCGACATGCCGGATTCATGGTGAAGTTTGACCCGTTCCATGCCGCAACTGGGCGAATCTTTCTTCAAGATATACCCGGATAGGTTTTGGATATCCCGTTGACGGATCCGCTTGTCGGCATATGCGTTCATCCGGTCGGTCCAATCGGTTCCCGTTTTGGCGCCGACCATGCGGGGAGCGTCGGCGCTGCCGGTCAGACGGACCGGCTCGCGCGGCACACCCATGCCGATCTCAAGCTCCGGGCAGACCGGCACAAACTGGAAGTATTTCCCCAGGATATCGGTGATATAGCGGTCATGCTTATGACCGCCGTCGAAGCGGACCTTCTGCCCCAGCAGGCAGGTGCTGATGCCGATGGTGATCTCCGAAGGCGTCGAGCCCGGTTTGTCGATTGTATCGATCATGGGCAATCCTTTCTATTTTCGGTCATACGACGTAGATCACATCCGCCCATCATAATCCATTCTGAGCACCCCCTATGACGCACGCACGCATCCAGATAATACGCAGATTGCTTGCCGAGCGCAAATTCCGATCGGAAGGGGGGTGACATAATTGCGGCCCACCCCCGGCCGCTTTTTGCCCCGCCGACTGACCATGATGATGAATTCGCCGCCGACCGTTGGCCGTTTGAACGATAACCCCCTAATGGCGGTTTTTTTGGCGGGGAATCCCCGGAACGGCAAGCCGGATCGCCCT